>JBATKL010000496.1:0-2107 GCA_049669385.1 Candidatus Electrothrix sp.
GACTGAAACAAAGAGATACCGATCAGGGCGCGTAACAGCTTGTCCAGTCGGATTCCCTCCGGCATGAACAAAGGAAGCAGCACCGAGGACATGAAGAGGACGGTGATCAGGGGGACGCCACGCCAAAGCTCGATAAATACCACACTCAGTGCCCTGGCCACAGACATGGAGGAGCGTCGTCCTAAGGCCAGCAGCGTACCGAGCGGCAGGGCGAAAAACATTCCCACTGTTGAGAGAATCAGAGTGAGCATTAACCCACCCCACTGATACGTCTCCACCACAGGCAACCCGAACAGTCCGCCATAAAAAAGAAAAAAGGCGATAAAGGGAAAAACAAGCAGGGTACATCCGGCAACCCAGTCCTTATGCGGCAACCCGTTGACCAGAAGATAGAGGAGAAGCAACCCGGCCATCCCAAAAGCCGCAACAGGACGCCACAACTCGCTTTCCGGATAAAACCCGACCATAAAATGAAAAAAACGTAGCCGAACAAAGACCCAGCAAGCCCCCTCACCGGAACAGGCCTCCCGACCAGTGCCGAACCAATCAGCATCAAGCAGAGCCCAGTTGACCATCGGGGGCAATACGCGGTACAGCAGATAAACAGCCCCCAGGGTAAACAGCGTGTTCAATGGCGTTGAAAACAGGTTCCGCCGTAACCACCCCGCAACCCCGACATTGGTCAGCGGTGGCGGCAAATCAGGATGTGGCGTATGCGCTCTCATCATAACATTCCCCGCTTACTGCTCCTGCAATAAAGTTCGCGCATTATACCGGTTCATCAACCAAGAGATGGTGAGATTGATGGTCAGGTAGACACCCATAGTCATGGCAATGATCTCAATAGCTTGCCCAGTTTGGTTCAAACTCGTTCCAGCAAAAACCGAGACCAAATCCGGATAACCGATAGCTGTGGCCAAAGAAGAATTTTTGACCAGATTAAGATACTGACTGGTCATTTGGGGAATCATAACGCGCATGGCCTGTGGAATAATGACCAGCCGCAGAATCTTCCCTTGAGGCAAGCCCAAGGCTCGGGCCGCTTCGGTCTGAGCTTGACTAACAGACAGAATACCAGAGCGAACAATCTCAGCAATAAGACTGGCCGTATACACGGTCAGGGCAAGGAGAAGGGCCGCAAGCTCTGGAATGACCGTCAGCCCGCCTTTAAAATTCAGTCCTTGCAAGGATGACAATTCCCACTGCAAAGGTTGGCCGGTTGCAAACCAAGTAATGGCGGATGGAATGATGAAGATTGCCAAGGAGGCTGGCAGGGTCGGCAGCTCTGTCCCTGTTTTCTCCTGATATTTTCGCGCCCATATTTTCAGCGCACAAATCCCAGCAATACTCAGCAAGAAGATTATGCCCAACAGAGTACATCCCTGCTCAGGCAAGGGGCGTGGAATATATATTCCTCGAATATTGAGAAAGAGCCAATCGCCCAGCTGTAGACTGCTCCGGGGAAGGGGTAAGGAACGAAGGACAGCAAAATACCAAAAAAAAATTTGGAGGAGGAGCGGGAGATTTCGGAATATTTCAATATAAATCCCAGCTAATTTGGCAATCAGCCAGTTGGTGGACAACCTTGCAATTCCGACCAGAAAACCGAGGAGGGTTGCGCTGATAATCCCTAAAACAGAAATCAGGAGCGTGTTGAGCAGACCGACCAGAAAGGTTCGACCATAGGTGCTGGATTCGCTATAAGAAACAAGGGTCTGGATAATCCCAAACCCGGCCTTTTGAGAAAGAAAGGCAAAGCCGCTGGTTATCCCTTGCCTCTCCAGATTATCGAGGGCGGTTGCCCCGATCAGGAAAAAAAACAGCACCACACTCAGGAGCAAGAGGGCCTGAAAAAGCAAAGCCCTATTACCGGCCTGGTTCCACCATCGGGTTATCATTTCTTTATAGCTGCCGATCTATTCATCGCTCTTATCACCCTTTATCGCATAGGTGGAGCATACTGAATACCCCCGTCTTTCCAGAGGGCATTCAGTCCGCGTTCGATTTTCAAGGAAGAACCGCTGCCCACATTGCGCTCAAAACTCTCGGCATAATTGCCGACCTGTTGAATAATCTGACTACTCCAATCGTCCGCCAGTCCCAGGCT
>JBATKL010000497.1:0-13528 GCA_049669385.1 Candidatus Electrothrix sp.
AACTATGCCCTGTAAAAAAAAAAACTGGGTACGAGGAGTCAAAAAGACATGACCATTCTGGTTACATACCATTCGTTTTTCACTGAATATCAGGAGGTATGATGACATCACAGCCTTCAAGCCCGGACCAACTTGGTCACCTATACACAACTACTGAAAAGGCTGTACATAAATCTCCATATCTCCAAAAGAACACACTGATTTCAACAAGTAAATAAAAAATTACCGCTGTCGGGCAAAAAGCACGCCTACCGGCATCACAGGGCTGGAGAGGCGAGAAACGGGTACAGAAGTGTATGTATCTTCCCTGCTGAATCGGCAGGGTGTCTTGTTGCGTCATGTGGCTTAAATGGCTCCCGGTTTAATTTCTTTCTCCCTGTAGTTCTTCCTCAGTTTTATCTTGCGCATCTGAGTTATATAGGGTATATAAAATCCTTTTTAGAGTGTAAATATTGACTCCCTGTTTTTAAAGTGTAGCTTTTTTAGGCACTTACTTGGCACTGTCTCAGTGTCATCCCAGATACAGGATACGTGTTGAGGGGTTACAGAATTCGCTGTGACTCCTTTTTTATTTTTAAATGGTTGTTTGCTCGGCAAACAGCGAGTTTTTTTTATCCGAATTCCAAGGGGACCAGAGGGGACGGATAGAATCAGCGGCCAGGCAGCTGTAACAGAGGAATAAGAGAGATGAACAAAGATCTGGATAAAGTACGGAATATAGGCATCAGTGCCCATATTGACTCCGGCAAGACAACACTTACCGAGCGAATCCTTTACTACACGCAGCGCATCCACGCTATTCATGAAGTACGTGGTAAGGATGGCGTCGGCGCGACAATGGATTCCATGGAGCTGGAAAAAGAGCGCGGTATCACCATTCAGTCGGCAGCCACCTACTGTTCGTGGAAAGATATTGATGTCAATATTATTGACACACCGGGCCATGTGGATTTTACCGTTGAAGTTGAACGTGCTCTGCGAGTGCTCGACGGTGCTGTTCTGATCCTCTGCTCCGTGGGCGGTGTGCAGTCGCAGTCCATTACGGTTGATCGTCAGATGACCCGGTATAATGTTCCACGTATCGCCTTTATTAATAAATGCGATCGAACAGGTGCTAATCCAGAACGAGTTGTCGGCCAGCTGCGGGACAAGCTGAACCTCAATGCCGTTATGATTCAGCTGCCCATCGGTTTGGAATCAGAATTGGAAGGTATGGTTGATCTGGTCACCATGAAGGCTATCTATTTTGACGGTGATCAGGGTGATGATATTCGTTATGCAGAGATTCCTGAGCACCTGAAAGATGACGCCGAAGAGAAGAGAGAGGAGCTGTTGGATGCGGTTTCTATGTTCTCGGAAGAGTTGATGGAAGCGATGATGGAAGAGCAAGAACTTCCTGTGGAGCTGATTCAGGCCGCTATCCGTAAAGGTACCTTGGATTTGGAGCTGGCACCGGTAATGATCGGTTCTGCTTATAAAAACAAGGGTGTTCAGCCCCTGTTGGATGCAGTTGAGGCGTATCTGCCCAGTCCGACTGATGTCGTAAATACTGCTCTTGATCTGGATAATAATGAAGAGGAAATGACGGTTTCCAATAATCCAGATGACCCGTTGGTTGCTCTGGCTTTTAAACTGGAGGACGGTCGTTACGGTCAGTTGACCTATGTTCGTACCTATCAGGGTACTCTGAGAAAAGGCGAGACCATCTATAATACCAGAACCGGTAAGAAGGTCAAAGTCGGACGCTTGGTTCGAATGCACTCCAATGAGATGGAGGAAATCGAGGAAGCCGGGTCCGGAGATATTGTCGGGCTGTTCGGGGTGGACTGCGCCTCTGGCGATACCTTCTGCGACAGCAAAATCAACTGGTCCATGAGCTCCATGCATGTGCCTGCCCCGGTTATTTCTTTGGCTATCACCCCGATAGACAATAAAGCCCAGGATAATATGTCCAAGGCGCTGAATCGCTTTAGCAAGGAAGACCCGACCTTTAAGACCTTTGTCGATCATGAGACCAGTGAGACCATTATTTCCGGTATGGGTGAGCTGCATCTTGAAGTGTACATTGAACGCATGAAACGTGAGTACAAGGCCGAGGTTATGGTCGGTGCTCCCCGAGTTGCGTATCGCGAGGCTATTACTCAGCGGGCTGAATTCAACTATACCCATAAAAAACAGACCGGTGGTTCTGGTCAGTTCGGTCGAGTAGGTGGCCATATGGAGCCTTTGGAAGAGGAAGAGTACGAATTTGTCGACCAGATTGTGGGCGGTGTTATCCCTCGCGAATATATTCCGTCCTGTGATAAGGGCTTCCAGGCTTCCATGGAAAAAGGTCTGCTGATCGGTGCGCCCATTACTGGGGTTCGTTGCCTGATCAATGACGGCAGTTACCATGCGGTGGACTCTTCGGATATGGCCTTTCAACAGGCTGCCAAAGGCGCCTTTAAAGAAGGGTATAAAAAAGCTGGTCCGGTTATCATGGAGCCGATCATGAAGGTGGCTGTGGAAGGACCTTCCGAGTTTCAGGGAGCTATCATGGGTAGCCTGAACCAGCGACGCGGCATGATTGTCGGTACCTCGGAAGAGGGGAGCTATACCGTTGTGGAGGCCGATATGCCTTTATCCGAGATGTTTGGCTACTCAACCACCCTGCGTTCTCTGACCCAGGGAAAGGCTGAATTCACTATGGAGTTCTCAACGTATAAGCAAGTTCCCAAGAGTGTTTCCGAAGAGCTGATTAAGGAATACGAAAACTCGAGGAAGAACGGATAATGCCTGACGGCATTTTGGGAAAGTATGGCGCAGCCTGCGGCTGATTGTGGACTGCGCTGAGCGATACGAAAGAGAGACGAAAAAATACGAGGTGGTAGCATGGGATATGAACCGTTGGTGAAAAAAAATCCGTTACGGGTTTTGAATTTAGCCGGAAACGACAAGAAAATGGGTCTGATCATGGCCCGAGCAGGACTGGGAAAAACCGCTCTGTTGGTCCAGATCGCCTTGGATTCCATTCTGCGCGGAAAACGGGTTGTCCATATCAGTATCGGTGAAAATCTGGAAAAGACCAAGCTCTGGTATGATGATATGCTGGAGATTATCCTTCAGGAATGCTCAGTGGCCAAGCCCCATGAGCTGATTGATATGGTGCAGCGGCACCGGATGATCATGAGCTTCAAGGAATCTGCCTTTAACCGGGCCCGTCTTGAAGAGCGATTGAATGATCTGATCCTGCAGGATATCTTTAAACCGGATTGTGTGGTGATTGATGGGTTTGATTTCACAAACATGGATCACGATGACTTGGAAGATATTAATAATCTGATGGAGAGCCTGCGCCTCCAGACGTGGTTTTCCGCGACCAGTCATCGTGAGGATGAACGAGTATCTCCGTCAGGGGTACCTGCCCCTTGTCATGAGCTTGACGACCTTTTTGAGACGGTTGTTTTGCTTAAATCTGATCAGAAGCAAGTCCAGCTTGAGATTATTCGTCATAACAATGATGCCTGTAATGGCGATGCATCATGTCACCTGATTCTTGATCCGGCGACCATGATGGTTAAGAAGGATGACTGATTAGTCTGTTCATCGGTACAGAAGCAAGATGCGATTTTTTCGCATCTTGCTTTTTTTTTGCCGGAGTACCCAGGGTGTTACCCTGGGCTCTTACATATTGCCCTTTCAGGGCATTGATTCCAGGTAGTTACCTTACTCCGGGTAAAAAGAAGCCCCAAAGGGGCTATATTTAACCAGCTCAGGGTAATACCCTGAGTATTTTCATATAAAAAATAAAAAAATGCGCTTCCGTCCTTGTATTGACCTGCATAACGGCAAGGTGAAACAGATTGTCGGCTCCACACTGAGCGACAACGATTCCGCAACCCTGCGAACCAATTTTTCTTCTCAATTTTCTTCTGCCCATTACGCTCGGATGTACCGTCAGGATAACCTTCTTGGAGGGCATGTTATCATGCTGGGACCCGGCAATGAAGAGGCGGCAACAGAGGCTCTGCAGGGCTGGCCCGGAGGTCTGCAAATCGGCGGGGGAATAACCGCAGAAAATGCGGAACTCTGGCTGGATCGAGGGGCTTCCCACGTTATTGTCACCTCCCATGTTTTTCATGATGGACAACTGGATGCGGAGCGGTTAGATAGGCTGTGTCGGCTCATCGGCAAAGAGCGATTGGTGCTTGATCTGAGCTGTCGTTGGAAAGATGACGGCTATTACGTCGTTACCGATCGCTGGCAGAAGTTTACGGATCTGAGAATCAGCGGGAAAATGTTAAAGGAGCTTGAGGAGAGCTGCGATGAGTTTTTGATCCATGCTGTCGACGTGGAGGGCAAATGCATGGGTGTTGATGAACGGTTGATTGAGCTCCTAGCGGCAACAGAGGTAAGTAGGCCTATTACTTATGCAGGTGGGGTCACTGACATGGACGATTTAAAAATTATTTATAAGGCCGGAAAATCCAGGCTGGATGCAACAGTGGGAAGCGCGCTAGATATCTTCGGTGGTACCGGGTGTACCTACAAAGAGGTAGTGGCTTTTCATAATCAGGTTGCAGGGTAACCGCTTATCATTTCAGGATAGTGCTTTTATTTTTTATTGAGGAGGCAAAAAAATGAAACAAGTAATTTTTGCTGCCGACGTCAAGAAAACCCTTGGTTGTGTCATAAAGATGAGAGGCTTGCCAGCAAAGAAAGCAGTATTTTCACAGCAGACTCGCTCGGAGCTTTTACGCTTTTTTGTTGACAAATACTATCCATCTGTTTAAGTTCGCCCACTAAATAAGTAATCAATAAGGTAAAGCGTTGTTGTTTTCCTGAAAAACACCTGCATACCTGTTGGATTTTCAGTAAGTTTATACGTTTTTTATATTTACCTTAATTTTTTATAACATTATCGAGGAGGAACACCGATGGCAAAGCATGATACGCCTTTGTTGGACGAACTGGAAAACGGCCCTTGGCCAAGTTTCGTTACCGACATGAAGCGCCAGGCAGAGACCCACCCAGAATGTTGGGATATTCTCGGTCAGCTGGAGCTTTCGTTCAAAGACAGGATTACACATTGGAAGCATGGCGGTATCGTTGGTGTTTTTGGATATGGCGGCGGTATCGTTGGTCGTTACTCCGACGTTCCCAAACAGTTCCCCGGTGTTGAGCATTTTCATACTGTTCGTATTGCTCAGCCTGCTGGCCTGTACTATTCCACCAAGAACCTGCGTGCTCTGATGGATCTGTGGGATAAGTATGGATCAGGTATGACCAATATGCACGGTTCTACCGGTGACATGATCTTCCTCGGTACCCGTACCGAAAATCTGGAGCCCCTGTTCTGGGACCTGACCCATGATTTGGATCAGGATCTTGGTGGTTCTGGTTCCAACCTGCGTACCCCCTCCTGTTGTTTGGGTGATTCTCGCTGTGAGTGGGCCTGCTACGATGCTCAGGATATCTGTTATCACCTGACCATGCATTATCAGGATGAGATTCATCGTCCGGCTTTCCCGTATAAGTTCAAATTTAAGTTCTCCGGTTGTTCCAACGACTGTGTTGCTGCCATCGCTCGTTCCGATTTCGCTCTTATCGGTACCTGGAAAGATGATATCCAGATGGATCAGGCTGCTGTCAAGGAATACATCGCTGGCAATTATCCGTCTAACGGCGGTGCCCATGCCGGTCGTGACTGGGGTGCCTTTGACATCAAGAAAGAAGTTATCGACATCTGCCCGACCAACTGCATGTGGATGGAAGGCGATGAGCTGAAAATCGACAACTCCGAGTGTACTCGTTGTATGCATTGCATCAACGTTATGCCGCGTGCTCTGAAACCGGGTAAAGAAAAAGGCGCAACTGTTTGTATTGGTGCTAAGGCTCCGATTCTGGACGGTGCCCAGTTCGCTACCATGGTTATTCCCTTCATCAAAGTTTCCAAAGACAATGAGTACGAGAACGTTATTGACGTGATTGAGCAAATTTGGGATTGGTGGATGGAAGTCGGTAAAAACCGTGAGCGTGTTGGTGAGACCATGCAGCGTATCGGTCTGCCTTCCTTCCTGAAGGTTATGGAAGTTGATGCCATGCCGCAGCATGTGAAAGAGCCGCGTTCCAACCCCTATGTTTTCTGGAGAGAAGAGGAAGTTGAAGGTGGATGGGAACGTGACGTTCAGGCATTCCGTAAGAAGCATGCAGCGTAAGTCGTTGACCGATTTTGCTTAAAATTTGAAATATATAACTATATAAGGAGATTGTGCAATGGGTTACGATCCAGCTAATCCCATGGAAGGTCGGATTACCGACTTGGGACCTCGTTCATACACGGAAATGCTGCCTCCGGTTATCGCGGCTAATAAAGGAAAATGGGACTACCACGAGATTATTGCTCCCGGTATCCTTCTGCATGTAGGTAACAGCGGAGATGAGTGCTACACCGTACGCGTTGGCTCTCCCCGTCTGGTTTCTATCGTGTATATTCGTGAGCTGTGTGACATCGCGGATAAGTACTGCGAAGGTTACCTGCGTTTCACCACCAGAAACAACGTGGAGTTCATGACTGACTCCAAAGAAAAATGCGATGCTCTGGTTGAAGATCTGAAAGGTCGCGAGACCAAACTGCCTATCGGCGGTACCGGTGCTTGTGTAACCAATATCGTTCATACCCAGGGTTGGGTACATTGCCATACTCCGGCTACTGATGCTTCAGGTCCGGTTAAAGCAGTAATGGATGATCTGTTTGAGTACTTCGGTTCCATGACCCTGCCTGCGCAGGTTCGTATTGCTCTGGCTTGTTGTCTGAACATGTGTGGTGCTGTTCATGCTTCTGATATCGCTATTCTCGGTATCCATCGTAAGCCGCCGATGATTGATCACACCCGGATCACCGGTGTTTGTGAGCTGCCTTTGGCCATCTCTTCTTGTCCGCTGGGTGCTGTAAAGCCAGCTAAGGCTGAGGTAAACGGTCAAGAAGTGAAAACCGTTAAGGTCAATGCCGAGCGTTGTATGTTCTGTGGTAACTGCTACACCATGTGTCCGGCTATGCCTTTGGCTGATCCAGAAGGCGATGGTATTGCTATTTTGGTCGGTGGTAAGGTTTCTAATGCCAAGTCCGCTCCGAAATTCTCCAAGCTGGTTATCCCGTTCCTGCCCAACACCCCGCCGCGTTGGCCGGAGACTGTTGATGCTGTTCGCAAAATCGTTGAGGTTTACGCGAAGGATGCCAAGAAGTACGAGCGTATCGGCGAGTGGGCTGAGCGTATCGGTTGGGAGAAGTTCTTTGAGAAATGTGAGATTCCCTTTACCGATAAGTCTATCGACGATTACCGTCTGGCTTACGATACATGGCGGACATCCACTCAGTTCAAGTACACCAACGCTACAGACGCTTATACCAAGTAAGAATCTGCGTGCAGTGTAAGTACATCAACAAAACCCGGTCATATTTTCTGGTCGGGTTCTTATAAACTCAGCCAATGAGGTACAAATTATGGTTATGAGTGTTGAAGAAATCGAAACTGCTATCATCGAAAAGGCGACCAAGTCACCGAAGCCGCAGCTGTATATCAAGGATTTCTACAAATGTGATCCTGACAGTAAACCCCGTGCAATAAAAAATATTGCTAATGGCTTGGTGAAAAAGGGAGAACTGATGTTCTGGTCCTCTGGTTCCACCACCATGTATGCACGTCCAGATCGTATTAAAGACGAAGAGGGGAGCGAAGGGATCAACTAAACCCTTCTGACCTGTTCATTAAAAAAGCAAAGGCCGTTTGGCCTTTGCTTTTTTTTTTCTGCCAGGCTTTTCCTGTATTTCTGCCTTGTAATCTGAGTAATAATCCAGGTCATGGCATGGATACGCCTCTTGTTTTTGTTATCTCAGGTGATTTTTTTGCAAAAAGATGCTGTATTATGTTTTTTTACAGTATATTGTTTGCATGAGGTTGACGCTGCTCCGGGCAGGAAAAAATTTTCTGTTGCAAATTCCGTTGATGCCCACTAAAAGGTGAAGACGAAGAATAAATTAGCATACAATAACGTGATGAATTTGAGGAAAAGTTTACAGGCAAGTCAGTGCTGTCTCTATGTCATTGATCCGCAGGAACGGCTGATGGCTCATATCCATGAGGGGCATCGAGTGATCAGGAATATTGAACTGATGATTCGTCTTGCCGAGACCTTAGACTTTCCTGTAATTGCTAATACGCAATATAAGAAAGGGATTGGTCCATTTGTTGAAGAGCTGATACCGCTGCTCGCGGATTGGCCCTGCATTGATAAAACTGAATTTAACGGGTTGGATAACGCCGGGGTCAGATGCATGCTTGACAAGCTGCCCTCAACGGTTGATACCCTCCTGCTCTGCGGTGTGGAGAGCCATATCTGTGTGTACCAGACAGCTCTAGGAGCCATGCGGGCCGGTTATAATGTTTGGGTGGTTGCGGATGCTATCTCTTCTCGTACCCCTGAAAATGATGCCTACGGCAAAGAGCGCCTCCAGAATATGGGCGCAGTCGTGGCCCCGGCAGAAATGATTATTTATGAGTTATTGCAAAAAGCTGGAACGCCAGCCTTTAAAGCCATGCTTCCTTATCTGAAATAACATCTGAAATGAATTTCTAGGTACTCTGACTGCTGCTTTCCTGGTTTTCCACTCTTCCCCCTTAAACGTTAAACGATTGATTAAACCGTAATGACCGGCAACGAAATACGATTAAAATTTCTTAACTATTTTAAAAGTAAAGGGCATACCGTCGTTGATTCATCATCCCTTGTTCCCCATGATGATCCGACTCTTCTGTTCACTAATGCAGGTATGTTCCAGTTTAAACGGATATTCATGGGGGAGGAACACCGAGAATATACCAGAGCTGTTTCTTGTCAACGTTGTGTACGCGCCGGTGGCAAGCATAATGACTTGGAAAATGTCGGCTATACGGCTCGTCATCATACCTTTTTCGAGATGCTCGGTAATTTTTCCTTTGGTGATTATTTTAAAAAAGAAGCCATTGACTACGCTTGGGATTTTTTAACAAAGGAGTTGGGGCTCAATCCAGAACAACTTTGGGTCTCGGTCTTTCGAGAAGATGACGAGGCTTATGAGTTATGGGAACAGATTGAAGGCTTGCCTAAGGGGCGGATTGTCCGGCTCGGCGAGGCGGATAATTTCTGGGCTATGGGTGATACCGGCCCCTGCGGCCCCTGTTCCGAGATTCATATTGATCAAGGCCCGGAACACGGGTGTGACCGTCCTGACTGCGCTGTAGGCTGTGACTGTGATCGTTTTCTTGAGCTGTGGAACTTGGTTTTTATGCAGTTTTACCGTGATAGCGACGGCACTATGACGCCGCTACCCAAACCTTCCATTGATACCGGTATGGGGGTTGAGCGGGTTGCTGCTGTTCTTCAGGGCAAATATAATAATTTCGATTGCGACCTGTTTACCCCGCTCATTGATACGGTTGTCCGGCTTTCCGGTAAGGCGTATAATGACAATGCTGCTGATGATGCGGCCATGCGGGTTATTGCCGATCATGCTCGCGCTACCGCCTTTTTGGTGGCTGACGGTGTGTTGCCCTCCAACGAGGGAAGGGGCTATGTTCTCCGTCGCGTCATGCGGCGGGCTATTCGTTACGGCAGAACCTTAGGCCTGACAGAGGCCTTTTTCGGTGGCATCTGTCGCCAGGTAACTGACCTGATGAAGGATGACTATCCCCATCTTGCTGATTCCAGAGAATTGCTGGACAAGGTGACGGATAATGAGGAGACCCGTTTCGGTGAGACTTTGGATCATGGGTTGGCCATGCTGGACGAGGAGATTGCTCGTTTGCTGGCAGAGAAGCAGGATAAGCCGGTTATCAACGGCGACTTCATCTTTAAGCTCTACGACACCTACGGTTTCCCTAAAGACATAGTTCGCGACGTGGCCTTGGAAAAGGGTATCTCTCTGGATGATGCCGGGTTTGAGGCGGCCATGCAGCGACAACGGGAGCAGTCCAGGCGTTCCTGGAAGGGGAAAAATTTAGATCGATTTGCCGCTGGCCTGATTGCGCTGCTGGAGCAGGGTAAAACAACCGAGTTCCTCGGCTACACCACGACCTCTGCCGAGTCTGTGGTAGACGGTATTATTGATGGGCAGGGAGAGCTGGTGCAGGAAGCTGGAGTTGGAGCTGAGGTCCAGATCTATTGTCCGCAGACTCCCTTTTATGCCGAATCCGGTGGACAGATTGGCGACCGTGGCCTTATCAGCTGGGAAGGCGGGGCCTTCACTGTTCAGGAAACCAAAGCCGCTGCTGAAGGATTAGTTTTGCATACCGGTACGGTCAGCCAAGGAACAATAATAAGCGGGCAGCAGGTCAGCTTGCAGGTGGATGAGCAACGTACAGCCACAGCACTCAATCATACAGCCACCCATCTTCTCCAGGCCGCGATGCAGGAAATCCTCGGAGACCATGTCAAACAGGCCGGTTCCTTGGTGCGAGCAGATCGTCTTCGCTTTGACTTCACCCATTTCTCACCGGTTTCACCTGAGGAAATTCGAGCCATTGAACAGCTGGTGAATCGAGAAATCCGCAGAAATACGCCGGTGGAAACAGCTGTCCTCTCCAAAGAGGCAGCCATTGCCGACGGAGCAACCGCCCTGTTCGGAGAAAAATACGGTGATGAGGTTCGAGTTGTCAGTATCCCGGATTTTTCCAAGGAGCTCTGCGGAGGAACGCACACGCAGGCCACCGGTGATATCGGACTGTTCAAGATTATCTCGGAAAGCGGCATTGCTGCTGGCGTCCGCCGTATTGAGGCCGTGACTGGGCAGGCAGCTGTGGACTGGCTCCAGCGTTTGGCTGAGCAGGCCGATGGCTTGGGCCAATTGCTTTCCGGCTCCTTTGACGATGCGCAGGCCAAGGTCAAGGCCTTGTTGCAGCGCCAAAAAGACTTGGAAAAAGAGATTGCTGCTCTGAACGCCTCCAAGGCCCTGGGCAGTCTTGACGATCTCTTGGCCGGAGCTGTGGAAATCAACGGCATCCAGCTGATCTGCGGTCAGCTTCCCTTGGATTCCCCGAAGACCTTGCGGGATATCGGCGATAAGGTTCGGGATAAAATGATCAGCGGGGTTACTGTCCTCGGTGGTGAGTTCGGTGGTAAGGCTGCTTTGCTGGCCTTAGTCAGTAAGGATTTGACCGGCAGGATCAAGGCCGGACAGCTGGTGAAAGAAGTGGCGGCCCTTGTCGGAGGTAAAGGCGGGGGAAGGCCCGATATGGCTCAGGCCGGTGGTCCTATGGCGGATAAATTGCCGGAAGCCATAAAGGCGGTTCCTGGTATAGTACGCAGTCTGATAGGGGAATAGAATAATGAGTGATGTCTCTTTGCCGAATGTACACTCGGATGTACAACCAGATGTACAACCGGATGCGCAACGCATAGTAATAACCGGAGTAGGCCTGACTGCACCCGGAGGGTCTAATACCCTGACGGATTTTCGAGAGCAAGTTCTTGCGGGTCGAAGCGGAATTTCCACTATTGACCTGCGTTATATGGATACGTATCCTGCCGGGATTTGTGATTTCCCGGAAACCAAGTACCGTAAAAAAAAGGAAAACAAGCGGGGCACCAGAGCCGGTTGTATCGGGGTGTACTGCGCCGGAGAGGCCTTGGCTGATGCCGGGATAGATTTTTCTGAGTATGACCGTAGCCGCACTGGTGTCTATATGGGCCTGACCGAACACGGCACAGTGGAAACGGAAAATGAGGTCTATAATATCAGTACGTTTGACTATAATGTCGATTACTGGACCCATCACCATAATCCGCGAACCGTTCTTAATAACCCGGCTGGCGAAATTACCATGAAATTCGGGATAACCGGTCCCCATTACGCGGTAGGGGCTGCCTGCGCTGCCGGTAATGCCGCTTTGATCCAAGGTTCCCAGATGCTTCGTCTCGGCGAGGTCGATCTTGCCCTCTGCGGCGGCTTATCCGAATGCGTGGGTTCTTTCGGCATCTTTGCCAGCTTCCGCGCCCAAGGAGCCCTGGCTGAACATGAGGATCCGACCAAAGCCAGTCGGCCGCTGGATCAGGACCGGAACGGCATTGTTATTTCTGAAGGCGGCTGTATCTTCACCTTGGAGCGCCTGGACAAGGCCCTTGCCCGAGGAGCAAAGATCTACGGGGAAGTTGCTGGCTATGCCATGAACTCTGATGCCCGTGATTTTGTCCTGCCGTACGGTCCACGTCAGGCCGAGTGTATCCGTTTAGCTCTTGAACGGGCCGGATTGACTCCAGATGATATCAGTATTATCAACACCCATGCCACCGGCACCAAACAGGGTGACGTGGAGGAATGCAAGGCCTTGGCAGAGGTTTTTGCCGGTTGCTCCGCTGTCAGAAGTAATAACACAAAGTCGATAATCGGGCACGCTATGGGCGCTGCCGGAGTCTTGGAATTGGCAGCAAACCTCTCGGCTTTTGAAGATAATTTTGTCCATCCGACCATTAATGTGGACAACCCTGATCCAGCCTGTGCCCTGCCGGGTTTGGTTGCTGGCAAGGCGGAAAAAATGGACCAGGTGGAGACGATTCTTAATAATTCTTTCGGCATGGTAGGGATAAATTCAGTCGTCATTATCAAGAGATTTATGGCGGACTAAAGGTTTTTATGGTAGTGTTATTCCCTTTTGCCAAAAAAAAGGTTGGCGGATATTTTCAGCAGAAAGGGTTGAAGAAGAGCGAACGAATATTAAAGAGTATTTATATTGAGGAACCGGCATGACCCGTGATGAAATCAAGGATATAATCCTTGAAATTATTGAAGATATAGATGAGGATGCGGATTTCGACGATTTGGATGCGGATCAGCCGCTCCGAGATCAGTTAGACCTTGATTCTATGGATTTTCTTGATATCGTGATGGAGCTGCGGAAACGCTACAAGCTTCAGATTCCAGAAGAGGATTATCCTGAGCTCGCCACCTTGACCAGTTGCGTCAACTATCTTGAGCCTAAACTGAAAGACGTTTAATCAACCAAAACATTCCGTTGAAATCGTTGAACTATGCAGCGGGGAGGGTGGTTTCATAACAACGCTTAAAATTCTTTTCCCGCATTTCTGTTATGGCTGATTACCAGCTCATTATTATCGGCGGCGGCCTTTCTGGGTTGGCCGCCGGTATCCGTTCAGCCCGTTTCGGGCAGAAAACTCTGATTGTCGAGGGGCATAGCCTGCCCGGTGGTTTAAATTCCTATTACTACCGCCAAGGGTATCTGTTGGAAACCGGTCTTCATGCGATGACCAACTTTGCCGCTCAAGGAAGCAAGCATGCTCCCTTGAACAGACTGTTCCGCCAGCTCAAACTTTCCCGCAAGAAATTTATTACCCATGAGCAGCTCGGCTCTGAGGTGATTTTCCCCCAGGCATCGCTTCAATTTTCCAACGACCTTAATCTTCTCTGCGAAGAAATAGCACGTCATTTTCCGGCAAGCATTGACCGATTTCGGGCAATGGTCAAGGAGATTGATGCCTATGATCCCTTTGCCGAGGT
>JBATKL010000498.1:0-7166 GCA_049669385.1 Candidatus Electrothrix sp.
CGGCTGTTGCCTGTGTACTTGTAATACCAGCAGTTAATAGTGCCGCCATGATACAGGCGCTGAACGTTTTCTTTTTCATAGGTGATCCCTCTTTTATTGAAATGCAGGCGGACAATTTATTATAATATAATAAATATACCGTGCTTAAAATTTATATACAAGAAAAAAAAACACCTCTACTTTTAGGGAGATATCTCCTGTTAAGGTTTGGTGTGAATGAGAAGTTGAAGGCACGGTGATCATAACAGAAAGTGGGTACAAAAGCTCCAACGGGACACCAGTGCCCCCTTGGAGCTTTGCAATCAAACAGCCCCGGTAAAATCAAGCTCTATGGAAGGCGCAGCCTGATTTCCCTGCTCCTGCTGTTGAATCCGATTTTCCGCCTCAGAGGTCATCTTATCCATAGCCAAAATATTCTCAGCCATGACGGGCAGCGATTCTTTACGGAAGGTGGAAATGTCATCCAAGGCCGCATTAATATCCGCAAATGCCCTGGTCAGGGATTCCATACTGAGCTGAGTGCTGGCCGCCTGTTTCTGAATAGCTGCCCCTTGGGTTTTCAGGCGGGAAGCGGTCTCCTCAATCAGCCTATTGGTTGTCTTGTTGATAGCATCGATTTTTTCCAGGACAACCTTTTGGTTTGCAAGCGCCAAGGCAACTGTGACAGCCACGGTCAGCATATTCACCGTCACGTTGATCGCCCGGTCAACCCCTTTGATAAGTTCCTTGTTGTTTCGAACAAGGAGCTCAATAGCGAGTACTCCCTGTTGGTTGACCGCTAATTGCTGCTGGAGATCCTGGATTCTCTGCCGTAACGGAAAAAGAAGTTCCTCCTGGATAAACGATGTTTTGGCATCACCCGGCTCGACTTCGCGCTCCAGAGCGTAATTCAGCCGCTGGTCGATTAACATACCTAGTTTTACTGTTTTTTCTAGCCGATAGGTAAAACCGCGCATGGCCTTCTGATCTCCGACCAAGGTCATATTATCCCTGCTGAGCTGATCCTTGCCTTCCTGCAAAGAACGGACGATCGCATCAATAACCGTATCCGCTTGCTCAAATTTGATAAAGTATTTTTTCAGCGGCGTGCCGAAACCGGGGATCATACCCAAGAGGCGAGCGAACCAGCCTGCTTCAAAATCGAATTTCCCCGGATCCAGCTCGTCAACCTGCATATTCAGCTCAACAAGCGAACGCGCAACCTCTCCGCCGTCATCGCTTTTGGCAGCCAAGGAACGAATGGGCTGTTTCAGCATGGCACTGCGGTGCGCCGCCTCCCGCTGTGTTTTTCCGCCGAGCGTTTCTACAGCAGCAATATTGGCATCACGGGTGTTCTGCTGTGCAGGATCATTGGGATCAAAGGCTAGCACCGCAGTAACAAATTTTTCTGCGGCCTCTTCGATTTCCTTGTCTTCTCCCTCTGCTACGGTAAGAGCCTGCGGATCAACAAGTGCAAGCTCATTTTTTAGATCTGAAGCAGTGGGTAGGGCCAATGCCGTATTCGTCCGGGTATTCATCTCAGGTCTCCTTGTCTATAAAATATTGGTTAGGTACCCCGGCGGGTCAGCAGCGGGGCGTCTCAGTCTTCCTTACAGAGAGCTTGTTCAGTCCGTATGATAGCTACGACCAGCAAGCTCCTGGAGATTTTCCATGGCTGTGTCAAGGCCCATAGAGGCCAAATCGCCGCCGGTACGCATCTGTGCGACAGTGGCTATGCTCTGACTCATAATGGTCATGGACTCCTCATTATCCGTCAGCAGGCTGTTCACCTGCTTCAACTGCTGTTCCATCAGGTCCAGCCGTTTTTTCAGGGTTGCATATTCTCGTTCATCTGCCGGATCAGGGACTGCAACCTGCTCAAGTTCAGCAAGACGTTTCGCTATGTAATCAGGATCAATGGTGCTCACGCTCTGCAGCAGGACAACAATCCGCCGTAGGGTATCCAATCCGCCCAGATAGACTTGTTCGGCAGCTCCGAGAAAACGGGCATAGGTCAGCTCACCGCGTTTGAGCTTCTGGTCCAGCATTGACCGGAATGTATCGTATTTTTCTTTAATGAACAGATATTGCTGCTGCGCCTGTTCACCGTATTGGTCTGCCCCTTTGATATGACGACATTTTTCTAGGTCAGTGCTGAGCATATGGACAAGCCCTTCCCGTTCTTTGGCATAGCGAGCAGAGAGTCGGTCAAGATATTGCCGGGCAATGATATCGCGCCGGAAAAACATATTCACAACAGCCATGGCTGCACCGAGAGAAAGCAGTGCTCCCATTCCCGCTGCCAGCATGGACATGTCGAAAAGATACCACCCCAGCCCGGAAAGCAGGCCGAGAGAAGACGAGTAGAGAGAAACCGGATGGAACAGGCTCTCCGAACGCACGGCTTTTTTTACCGCCCGACTGGAAAAATCTTCCAGAGTGGGGAGTCGTCCGGGTTCATTATTTTTTTGATGATCAGAAAACGGCATGGTATTTAGAACTCCTCGCGAACAAGAGCAATCTCCACCCGTAGCAGCCGGTGTTCATAAGCCCGCTTTGACTCTCCGGGAAACTGCTGTAGAGGATGATCAGCACCGTATCCGATGGCCCGGATACGGTTTGGATCGATATGAAATTTTTTCTGGAGAAAAGCGGCAACGCTGTTGGCCCGCTGCTGCGACAAGGCTTTGTTCTGCGCAGGATCTCCTCGTAAACCGGTGTGGCCTTTGACTAACACTCTAAAGTGCGGATAGTGTTTTAGACGAGAGATGACCTTTTTCAGCACCTCCTCAGCAAACAGATCAAGCTCTGCTGAACCGTGCTGGAAGATAATTGGCTGAATTTTCAAGGTTCCCACCTCCCACATCCTCTGCCAGGCCACAGTTTCCAGCGGCGGGAAAGGGGCGGTCAGCGAGTCCGCCCCCTGAGCAGAAGAACCAGCGCCCGATCTGGTGAAACCGCTCATTCCTTTTTCATACAAGTCTTGAAGAAAGGAGCTCTTTACCAGCCGGTAGGGGTTCTGATCCGGTATTGGCGAAGAGATAAAATCACCGACATTCACCAAGGTCGTAGCCGCAGATTCAATGGTGTCGCTGATTTTTTCCTGTGCCTGTCCACCGGACTGGGGAGTACCTTGGGTAATACCGAACCATTGTTCACAGTTATCCAGGAGAGAGGCCCATTGCACGCCCTGGAGCATCGCCTGCGCGGCCTTTACAGGAAGGCCTGTTTCCTCCATCACATGCTCTTTAAGAAGATCCGGCTTGTCCCTGTATTTTTTCAACACCCTGAAATAGGAGCTGAGCAGGGCCTCCACAGCTTCCGGCTGATCCTGCATGAAATCCCGACTGACCAGTAGGATATCAACAATGAGCTGTGCTGTATCCTCTGTTCCCAGAAGCTTGACGATATCTTTTTCCGCAAGTGCCCTAGAGACATCAGGCTCCCAGAGCACGGCAATATCAGCCTTGCCTGCCAGCAGCGCCTTTAAGGCACCTTCGGAACCCTCGGTCTCAATCCTCTTGTTTTTTTGTGTCGGCAGCAGTTCCGGCACATTAAAATGATCAGCTGCCGCCTTGAGCAGGTAATGACTGGGACTGTTTGGGGTAAAGGCGATTTTTAGGCCGTCTTTTCCTTTCAGGCTGTCCAGGCTTTCCGCCTGTTTTTTCCGGGCAACAATGGCGTCACCACCCTTGGATTCGTCAAGCACCGCTATGATGGTACCGGGAAAGTTAAAATCTGCACCATTCAGAAGATAGGAATCAACCGTCGCCACAGCAACATCTATTTCTCCCTTGTGCAGCTGCCCCATGCGGGCCCGGTAATCGGCCTTATCATCTGTCCAAACAAGATTCCAGCCCTCGCGACGCATAAGGGTTTTCATCTCATTGGATCGCAGAGGAAAATACCCTATCCAGTTATCCAGGGCGAGCCTGACCTTGCCTTTGATCTTGACGGCATCGCTCGTATTCACTTGTTGCTCGTCAATAAAACCTGGTAGAAGCAGTTTTATACCGATCAAGATACCGGCACCAAGCACCAGCAGGAGGAGTGCGCCTTTTACCTTTTTACTCATATTCTTCCTCGGGTCAGTTTCCGATACACTCTCAGAATTCCGTTATATCATCAAAGGACTCGGATTCGGCCAGCACATCCTGTAGGCCTTGTTGCAGTGCCGTTGGATTATCAGCAGCTTTATAGATTGTCCGTCCTGGCTGGTTGAGTGAATGGGTGTTGGCAATGCAGAAGCCGATGGTACTGATGATGATCGGCGAATGCTCCAGTACCTTATTAATCGTTTTGGTCAGCTTCTCCGGCTGGTTGGCAACCCCGTCAGTGACGATCACCATATGGTATTCACCGTAGCCCAGCTGTTGCCCGGCCTGGGCAGTGAGGGTTCCATAGGCCGTCTGAACAGCTTGGGTTAAGGGGGTGCCAGAACCCGGCACGACCGCTTGCACCTGCTGAACAAATTCCTGTCGGTCGCCCTGGCCGAGCTGCAGGCGAACAGCAAATCCCTGCTGATCAAAGACGATAAGCCCCAGGTTCGCATCAGCTGGGACTGACTGGGCCCAGTCTGCCACGGCTTCTTTGGCCACAGCGCTTTTAGTTTTGTTCCCGGAACAGCGTTGTTCGCTCATACTGCCTGAGCCATCAAAAATCATCACATAATTCTTCCGGGTCCATTGATCGGCAGGCAGGATATTCTTCTCTTCTTCCGCTGCCGGAGGCCAGATAGATGACATTGTTGCCTTCTCAAACGGGTCAGGCATGCTCTGTTCTTGCTGAGAAGCGATCTTTTTCTTTTGCGGAGTAGGGGCGTTCCGGGGGGCGGTATCCTCGCTGCATCCGCTCAGGTTCAGGCTCAGGACCAGGAGGAGGGGGACAGCATATATATATAAGAGTTTCTTCATGATCCGTCCTCCTTAATCCAAGGGAATAAAAGCATCTTCTTCAGCCTCGATTTGGATGATGCGGAAGACAACCCGCATATTGCTCAGCCATTCTTCTTTGGCTTTGGGAGCGCAGGGCAGCTGGCCGCACATACCGGTGTTGGGCTGCATAATGCCATGCCCCACCACGGTAAACTGACTGGGATCGAGGTTGACGGCTTTCTCCGCACTGTACGCCATAATGGAATCTCGCACAGCAATGGCTCGGGTCAGGCTGAGATTCTTTGCTGCCTGTTTTGTCCTGGTCAACACGATATCCGATGCCTTTTCTTTGATCTTACGCAGATAACCCATCGGGTCGGAATGCCCTTCCACGATGATAACCGCGCCGCCGTAGGTGGATGCCAGATCAACGACCTTGGCAAAGGCATCACTGTACTGATCCGCTGAAAAGCTGTTCTGGTTGGGTTTGAAAAAAACCTCAAAGGAAAAGAGCTCCCCTTCATCCAGGGTGCCGAGGTTCTGTTTTTTTGCCACCACCTGGGCTACGGCCCCGGTGTCGAATTTTGCGGCCTTGACAGCATCGGTACCGGTCAAACCTTTACGGAGTGCGTTGTAGTCCCAGGCGGCCGGTTGAAGAGAGATCTTACGGCTCAGCAGGCCGCCGGTGATAAAAGATGTCTGTACTTCATCAATAAGGCGGTGCAGGTTTCGCGGCCAGTTTGTATCTGTAAAGAATTTTACATTGCCCTGAAAGCCGACATATTCACAGTCCCCGTACAGGGCCTCGGCATCTGCGGTTGCGGAGGCACTGTCGAGCAGGATCTCAGCAGCAGCTGTAACGGTTTTTTTATAATCGGCAAGCCGGCCCTGTTTGTCTTTAAAAAGTGCTTTCAACTCCTGTTCAGCCAGGAGAAGGCCATGCACAAACTCCTGTACCTCTTTTTTATGGGCCGCAAAATAATCACTGCGCACCGCATACACGTCCGCGATAATGCGGTTGGCGCTTTTGGTGGAGAGCATGATCTTGGCCCCTTTTATAGAGCCTTCCGCGCCGGTGCCCACGGAACCGTTCGAGGTTAGCATAAGGCCGTCTGGAATAATCATCATGGCAGCATCAACATCTTTTGTGTACAGGGCTTCGGCAGGAGTGTTGTCTGTACCGGTCAGGTCCTTCACCCATTTGATGGTAACATCGGACATCTTTAGTCCGGCATCACGGAGCAGTTTAGCAAGATAGTCAACATGGGGGCCGTAGGCTTGGAGGGCAATGGTTTTCCCTTTCAGATCCTTCGCTGAGTTGATGCCCGATTTCGCCACCAGACAGTCACCGCCGTTACTCCAGGTCATCTGATAGATAATGATCGGTTGTGTGCGCGGGTCACTGTTCAGCAGTTCAGCCGCCATATTAATCATGCCCATGGTGCCGCGCAGATACGGGGTGTCGCCCTGCATATAGGCCTCGACCTGCTGTTTGAAATCATCTATGCGGGCGAGTTTGAGATTCAGTTTCTGCTTGGCAAAAATGGAACCTGCGGCAGTGTTTTTGCTGTTGCCATTGGCAAGGATGGTGGCGATGTCGCCTCCCCAGGTAATCAGAGGCACCTGGAGGGCTCCTCCGCTTTTGACATCCTGAACCTTTGCCTTGACCACCTCGGCAAGAGGTGGGGCTTTGACGTATTGCACGGCAAAGGAAGTTCCTGACAAGCCGATAAAGGCTGCTGTCATTAGAGTCATCATAAGGAGTTGCCGCACATTTTTTGTCAACATTCTTTGCTCTCCGTTTGTTCAGGAAAATGTTCAGAAAGATATTCAGGGAAAGTCATAAAAAGCAGGGTTGAGCCCTGATGTTCAGGCGGATTGTTGCGGTAAAGGCGATTCGATTCCGTACAATACGCTGTAAAGATACCGTATGTCTGTTACGAATGCAACTTTTGCAGAAGGGTGTAATCCTGCGTTCGGTTGAATTCTTCCAGATGCTCTAGCTGTTTTTCATCCCCTTCCCGGATAAAAGATCCCCCTTGCTCGGCAAGTCCTTCATCGGACAGTCCGAGAAAGACAGAGATATTTTTCCCTTCTGCAGAGCTTGCCGCCTGCGCGAGATCCTGTAGAGAAGGAGGGGTATATTCTCCCTGCAAAAAAGCCTTACCCAGGAGCGTACCACGGGCCGCATAGGTCGGATTGAGATGCATATTGATGATAAGATTATATTTCGAGCTGATTGCATCAAGATAATCAATGGCCTGCCGAATATCTTCGATTGCCTCGCTGTTGCTCATTCCGGGGACAGGTTTC
>JBATKL010000499.1:0-3303 GCA_049669385.1 Candidatus Electrothrix sp.
GGGTGGCCAAGGTCAAAGAATGGATATCCATTCCGGTGATTGCCAACGGTTCTGTTCTTTCAGTGGCGGATGCGAAAAAATGCCTGCAAATCAGCAATGCGGACGGGCTTATGATCGGTCGTGGGGCCGCATATACACCTTGGCTCTTTGCGGATATTGCGAGAGAGGTCTACGGGCTTGATATCCCCAAGGTCAAGGTCTGCCTACCTGCGCTGTACGCTGATTTTGTTGCCGCCCTTGTTCAGCGTTTTGTCCCGGAGCGGCGTCTCGGCAGGATGAAAGAGTTTACCCATTATTTTGCGGAGAATTATTTCTTTGGGCATACCTTGGCCTGTGCGGTCCAAGGTGCTGGTTCGGTTGAGCAGGCTTGGCAGAGGGCCTGTGCCTTTTTTCAGCGTAATGATGAGCAGGGGATGGCGGAGGGGGAACAGCGTTTGGCAGAGGTTGTCGAGTTGTTGAGAAACAAGGGGGAACAGGGAGCACTGTGACAGCACTGTCGGTCAACGCAGTACAAGAGGCTGATACGGTGTAGAACTTGCTCTTTACCTTTGTGTGAAAATAGAGTAAGAGAATGTAGACGCTAGGATCGCATATCGGTCATTGTATCGGCGGCACGTTGCAATTCCGTCAAAAAATGTAACAGTCGATAGTAAAAAATATCTGAACGGATAAACAAAAGGAGATAACAATGAAAAAAAAGAAGATGAAGAGAAGGGAAGAAGCCAGAAAAGTTGCTCATCTGAAAATAAGGGCAGGAGTTAAAGCGGGTGTACAGGAATTGACTTTACCCAAAGGCTTTTCTTTTCCGAGATATACAGTGACATTGGCAGACGGCAGGACATTTTCCTGATAAAACCGATTTATTTCAAGATGCCGATTGCAAGCACTTGGCCCTAGGGAAGATGAAGAGGGGGTACCATGAAACGCAACACCAGTAAAAAAACAGACCGCAAGACTCTTGCGGTTCGGAAGACCGATAGAAAAGGGAAAAAATTTCCGGTCGCGATTCGCAGCGATATTAAAGCAGGAATAGCAATGGCCATTATATAAAAGAGAGGTTCCCGGTTCAGTTTCCATTACCAACTGAGCCGGAAAACAGTAGTGGGGTGCGCACAGCGCACCTTATCCCGCGATTCCCCGCGATTCCGTTCATCACCTGATTCCTACCACCCCGTAATCCAAAGCCTCTTCCAGATGCTTACGGATATCGGCCTGCTTCAGGTCCAAGTCCGCAAGGATCGTACCCAACGAAGTTTCCCCGTCCATTCGCCGCAACACCGCGATCCAGTCCCCCAGCTCATCCTCAGCTAAATCATACTCCAGTACCCCCTTGACCAGAATATGCCAGAGGGGTGTTTCCACGCCCGCTTGTTCACCGGTGGTCAGCAGGAGCACATCCTCGGCCAGTTCCGGGACGCTGTCCGAGGTGATTTCCTCCCGTCGCAGGGCCAGACGCAGGGCGATTTCCTCTTCATCCCATTCATCCGTCCGCAGAGAGGGCAGGATCGGAGCTTCATAGAGTGCTACCGATTTGGCTGCGGCAGTCTTGGCCATCTCTGCCAGCAGGCCCATATTGGTCAATTTAACCAGATGATCCATGTCCGCATATTCAGGATCATCCGGGATGCTGTTGATCATCTCCTCTACGGTCTTTCGGTCGAACACCGGATGCGAGCCGTCCGCATCGCCAAATGCCTCCCGCAACAGTGCCCGGTCATCGGCATAGAGCAACTCATACATCATCCGCCGAGTATAGCGCACGTCCTGACCGTGAAAAAAGGGCACCTTGGGCCGTTCAGCCAGTTCTTCCGGCAGGTGCCGACGCATGGCTTGTCGCAAAATACGCTTATTCCAGAACAGCTCCGCATAATATTTTGGGGGCACAGCCGCACTGTATTCCACTAAGCGGTGATCAAGAAAGGGCACCCGGTTTTCAATGCTGTTGCCTGCGGCGGTGCGGTCTTCGTGCCAGAGGTTGAACATCTGGAGGCTGGCCTGATACATCCGTATATGATAGTGCCAGGGATGGGGCTGTACTGACGAGCCGCCGCAGTCGGCAAGAAAGCTGCTATTGAGCAGGTTAGCGTATTCTGCTGTGTTTTTCGGGCCTGCGGAGAGAAGATAGGTCTTTTCAATATCCCGCAACAGTTCCATGAACAGGGGCCAGTTCCGTTCCTCTTCCGGGCGATCAGAATAATGTTGCGTCAGATAATTCGGGCCGTAGCCGCCGTTGAACTCATCGCTGCCCTGACCGAGAAGCATAACCTTGATGCCCGGACAAACAGCGCGGGCGTAGCGATGGAGATGGAATTTATACAGCTTTTCCGCATCACAGAGTGGCGTCTCGGTGGTCCACAGGATTGATTTCCAGCCCTCCGGGGTGAAGGGACTGTCGTGCCAGGAAAACAGCACCTGATGATTGGGCAGACCGAGATGGGCTGCGGCCTGATGAGCCGCAGAGGCATCGCCGTTTTCAAAGGTGCTCTGGCCGAGTACGGAAAAGGTGTGCAACGGCTGATGCTTTGCGGCGAAAGCGGCCACCGAGACTGAATCAATGCCGCCGCTGAGGAACAGGCCGATATCCACATCCGCCATCAGGCGGAGCCGCACCGAGTCTTCAAGCAGCTCGCCGTAGCCCTGAATGATTTCTTCTGCTGAACGGTCGTCTGCGGCGAATTCTTCGTCTGAAGGAATATCAAGCGTCCACCAGCGTTTCTGACGGATTTCTCCGGTGTCCGGTTTGGCAATAAGCAGCGAACCGCCGGGCAGGTAATGAATGTCTTTAAAAAAGGAGGGCAGGGAATGGTCTATGCTCTGCTGCATCAGGTTGAAGCTCAGAGCGGTTTCCCAGTCAAAGTCACGGGGGCAGTCAGGACAGGCCAGCAGGGCCTTGATTTCCGAACCGAAGAGCAGACGTTCCTTGTTGAAGCTGTAAAAGAGTGGCTTGATGCCCATGCGGTCACGGGCCAGCAGTAGCTCTCTGCGGCGCATGTCCCAAAGGCACAGGGCGAACATACCGTTGAGCTGCACGAGGAAATCCGTACCCTGTTCCTCGAAAAGATGGAGAATGACCTCCGCATCCGAGGCGGTGCGGAACTGGTGCGGCTCTTTGAGCTGGGATCTGAGTTCCTGGTGATTGTAGATCTCACCGTTGACCATGAGCATCAGGGAACGATCTTCATTGAACAGGGGCTGCCTGCCGCCTGCCACATCCACGATAGAGAGACGGCGGAACACCGCGCCCAGAGTCTCGTCCTGATAGAGCTGCTCGTCGTCCGGGCCGCGATAGGCGATGGATTGACC
>JBATKL010000500.1:0-2575 GCA_049669385.1 Candidatus Electrothrix sp.
GGTAGATCAGCTTGAGTGGAACGAAAGCGGACAACGCATTTATCAAATTGTCTGATTTTGTTGCACTCAATCAAGACCTACGCGATTCAACAATATCCTCCCGCAAAGCGTAAAATCAGGGACAGACCACGTTTTTATCTTGGCAGGGTACGGTCCCCGCACCAAAGCTATTTGATTTTCATCGACAAAAATCGATTGTCGGATTATGCATGTTCAAACAAATAGTGCGCAAGGCGGTACCCTACACGACTTTCGTCCCACGCACCGTTTTCCTGCGGCACTTTAGCCAACATGATTTTATCACAGGGTATTTTTAGGTTTATTTGCAGAAGTTGTATTGTCTTGCTAATATCATATTAGGGTTTTAAAAAACACCGCGTTAACTGATTATCAAAGGGGGCATTATGGACACCGATTTGAAACAATGCGAACAACTTGCCCGTCATCTACCGTTTAAGGAGCGGTCTGTGTTGCTTGCCAGTCTTATCAGTAGTTTGGACGATTTCAGTGAGTCAGAATGTGAAGGCTTGTGGCTGGAAGAAGCCAAGAGACGTTACAAGGAATATAAGGCTGGTAATATAACAGGGCGACCGGCTAAAGACGTTTTTCGAGATGCCCATGCAAGATTGCGTGAGGTTAGATGAAGGAACTTAATTTTCTGTTACCTGCTGAAGTCGAGATGACTGAAGCAGCGTTATACTATGAAGCCCGTGCAGCTCAGCTTGGAGAACGCTTCCTTGCTGCCGTTGAATTAGGGGTAGAGCAAATTCAAGAAAACCCGAGAACTTGGCCTAGTATTGGTTCCGGTATACAAAGATATCTTCTGCCTCAATTTCCATACAGTCTATTGTATCGGGATGATCCTGACGAAATTGTTGTTATTGCAGTTATGCATCAAAAAAAGCGTCCATATTATTGGGTTGACCGCCTGTAGTTTCAAGCTGTGAAAAGAGGGATAGACCAAGTTTGTTAAAGCAAGCAGCTTGCATCCCATTAAATCGGGGACACGATTAAATACCAGCAATTTCAATTTGCCAAAGATACATGTTGAATTGAAAAAGTCAATAAAAAGTAATCATCCCGGTATCACAGGCAAAAACAAAACCGCTCCAGAAAAAATACATAAAAAAATGTTTGATATTCAACAATACCTCAGTGAGCAACGCCAGGTTGTGGAAAATGGCCTGCAACGGTACATGATGCAAGAGGAAGGTGATTTCTCCGGTCATATTGCGTCAATGCGCTACAGTCTCTTTGTCGGCGGAAAACGAATACGGCCAATTCTCTGTCTTGCAGCAGGACGTTCAGTCAGTGCCGCCCCGGAAATTGAAGAAATATTACTGCCTGCCGCCTGTGCGCTTGAATGTATCCATACCTATTCCTTAATCCATGATGATCTGCCTGCAATGGACAACGATGATCTCCGTCGAGGGCAGCCCACCTGTCATAAAAAATTTGGCGAGGCCGAGGCTATTCTGGCCGGTGACGGCCTGCTGACCCATGCCTTTGCTTTGCTCAGTAACCCCAGCTTGCCCGGCCCGGAAACAGAAATACGCCTACGTCTTATTGCCGTTTTAGCTCATGCGGCGGGCTCCCAAGGAATGGTGGGCGGGCAATATCTGGATATTGCCAGTGAGGAAAAAGCCATTCCCTTTGAACTGCTCAAAACGATTCATCGCTCCAAAACAGGGGCGTTGATCACAGCGGCTGTTCGTATGGGCGGTCTTGCAGCCCAGGCCGATCAAGAGCAGCTTGAGGCTCTGACTCGCTATGGGAATGCCGTGGGGCTGGCCTTCCAAATCGTTGATGACCTGCTGGATGTCACCGCTTCAACAGAACAGTTGGGGAAAACTGCGGGCACGGATGCGCAACAGGGCAAGGCCACCTATCCGGCCTTTTTTGGCAAAGAGAAAACCCGTGCGTTGGCAAAAGAGGCTGTGGATTGTGCTCTGGAAAACCTTTCTACTTTTGATAAAGGAGCAGAGCCATTACGAGCTTTGGCGCAATATATTTTCAGCCGAACCTGTTGAGGATGCCTAGAACACGTCACCGCCTGACAAATAATCATGTATTTTCAATTTATTATTTAAAAAACTCTACTCCATAATATTAATTAACATAATTGTAATCACTTAAGCTTTTTTACACAAAAAAGGGCTACATTATTGACTACTGAACAGACAAAATCTTGCTCTATCAACAGAATAGGTTATAATTAATGCCATTTAAATTTTGTGATCAGAACTAACAGAGTCGTAGGAGGTTTAATGAAACCGGCAGAACGAATGGCTATCCCCCGGCAAAATCCGCAGGAACTTGATCCGGCTGAGCGAATAAAAAATTTTATGGAAGTAACTGCGGGCTATGATGAAGAGACTGCAATACTTGAGGCTCAACGCTGTCTGCAATGCAAAAAGCCAGCTTGTATAGATGGCTGCCCGATCCGTAATGATATTCCAGGATTTATCGCTTTGCTTCGAGAAAATAAAATCGAAGAGGCCTACTGGAAAGTGCGGGAAACGAGCACCATGCCCTCTGTTTGTTCCAGGGTTTGCCCTCATGAATTTCAATGTGA
>JBATKL010000501.1:0-1654 GCA_049669385.1 Candidatus Electrothrix sp.
CCGGTTATACCGACAGCATGGGCACCCCTAACAGGAATCAGCAGATATCTGAAAGACGGGCTGAGACTGTGCGCAATTTCCTGATCAAGCAAGGAATAGCGGCAAACCTTCTGGTCAGCAAGGGATATGGCCAGGAGAACCCCATTGCTATCAATGCAACCCCGGAAGGACGAGCTAAGAATCGACGGGTGGAGCTGCATCAGCTTACAGGAGAGTAATTCCTCTGATTCTATCAGATCCTATAAGATCCCTGTAAATATCTATAAGTATCTGTAAGTACCTCTAATTACCCCCCCCCCCGCGTTGCTGGGGGATGCGGGGATACTTACTGATTATTTTTGCCTTTCCCCATGAAAAGCCCGGTGCTCATTGCGCCGGGCTTTTTTTATAGATAACATCAAGTCGAGCCCTTTTTCAATGAACGATTCTAAAAATACTCCTGAGCAAAGAGCCGATTACTTAGCTCTCGCCCCAACCCCAAAAGCCCTCGTCCGTATCCTCGCTGTTAATGTGGAATTTTGCGCTGCAAAGCGGATGCTCGACTGCCTTGAGGAACTCGGCGTTACCAATCCAGAAACCGATGTCCCGTATAATGTCAGGACGATTCAGCCCTTGCAGAAGGAACTTATCGAGAAAGGGTTGGTTCTGAAATCCAACAAAGGGCTTTGCTGCACGGAATCCATCCGACAGGCAGTGGTACGAGAATGCCTGCTCAACGGGACCTTCTCTTCTATCGCCCAAGCCGTTCAGAACAAGATCCTGCTCGGCAAGCCGCCCCATCAGGTACCATTAAAGACCTATAAACAGTATGCCCGCAGCATGCAGTTGGTCCTCTTCAGCGGCAACGCCTCCATAGAAGAAGTCTACTCGGTTCTCGATAAGGTGAAGCACGACTTCAGCGACACCCCGCCTGAAGAGAGTATCTTTCTTCACCTGCTGGCCCGCCCTTTTTCTTCAGAGGTGCTTGAGAAAATTGATTCAAAAATACGCCTTTCGGTTTCAGGACTCCTGCTCAATGCGGCAATAGCTCGCCTGGAACCGGCTCAAGAGGTCGTTGACTACCTACAGACCTCTTTTGACGACACACTCTATGAGGCCCCGGAAATCCTGCACCTCATCTCCTGTTGCCTGCTCTGCGGTGATACTGGCAGTGCTGTTTCACTAATCAACAAATTACCGGAACAACGCCAGCTGGAGCAACTGAGTCGGACCGGATGGCTGTCCTTTTGCACTGGTCATTACGAAGAGGCCCACACATATTTTGAGCAGAATCTCCAGCTCTTCCGGAAAATAAGCCAGCAAAAAAAGTCTTCTTCCAAAATGAAATCGGCCTGATCCACCTGCTCTCCCTTTTGCATGGCAATGACAGGACACTGCTCAATCAGGGCCTGGAGTATATTGAGATAGTTCAAAAAAAAGGCTATCACTATGCTCCCCTGACACAGGTGCTGAAGCCGGTTTTTCAGCAGCAGCTCGGCCTGAATGAGGTCGAAAAGGACCGAGGTGCTCTTAATACCTTTGACAACCATCCGCTTGAATTTTTCATTTTCAACCTCATTTTTTTCTGGACAGATAAGGACAAGATGAGAAGCGAATCATCATCACATCTTTCTGCTATCAGGGATAAAGCTGAAAAGAACGGATACACATGGAT
>JBATKL010000502.1:0-4263 GCA_049669385.1 Candidatus Electrothrix sp.
CACCTCATCGCAAGAGACGGGACAGGCTGCAAAGCAAGGAACATATAGGACCTACAACACACTCATGAGCTTTAATCTCGCCCGGATAGCTGCTCAAACCTTCCTCATATCCGCACCTCAGCACACCGGAACAACCTCTCTCTGGACACACGACACTATCGATTGTATACTCCCTACCCAGCGTACCCACAAAGTGGTACAACTAATTATACGCCGTAAGCACCCCTGTTCTCTTTCTACCCTACATCCTTGGATTGCTGTTTGACGCATAGCCGATAACAGACTATTATTTATGCAGTGCATGCAGTTAACCGAAAAACAGGGGAGCATTCCCCCTGAAATCAGCGGGACAAGTTGAGCAGAGCTAAAGAGAGCTGAACTTTGAATGACCGGTCGGCGCTTCCACAAACAAAATCATTACTACTCATCATCAAGAGTAACCATCAACGCTAATCATTAACCCTAGGATAGGTGTGAATACCTTTACGGAACAAAAAGCTGTAGTCACCGGGGCCACCCGGGGTATCGGGCGGGCAATAACAGAGGCCCTGCTGGCACAAGGCGCAACAGTGATCGGGCTCTACAGCGGTAATGAAAAAACAGCTGAAGAATGTATCGCGACCTGCCTCACCCCTGAACGCCTCCAGCTGCATAAGGTCGATGTCAGTGACTATCAGGCCGTGGAAGGCTTTTTCCAAAAAGTGGAAGAAGAGTTCGACACCATTGACATCCTGATCAATAACGCAGGGATTCGTCGCGATGCAGCCTTGGCCATGATGCGTCAGGAAGACTGGAACCAGGTTATTAACGTCAACCTGACCGGCGGCTATAATATGACCAAGTTTGCGGTCCAGCTGATGATGAAGCAAAAATATGGCCGGATTATCTTTATTACCTCGCCTATGGGCCAGCTCGGTTTTGCCGGACAGACCAATTATGCAGCCTCCAAGGCGGGCCAAGTCGGGATGATGAAATCCTTGTCCAAAGAGGTTGCCAAGCGCAAAATCACGGCGAACTGCGTTTCTCCCGGTTTTATCGGCACAGATTTCCTTGACGGCCTGAGCGATGAGCAGGTCAAGGCCTATAAAAAGATGGTTCCGGCACGGCGCTTCGGCACCCCCGAGGAAGTGGCAGACGCTGTCCTCTTTCTTGCCGGAAAAAACGCTGCCTATATCAATGGCTCGGTTCTGGAAGTAACAGGAGGACTGTAATGGAAGCGATGATAGAAGCAACCGAAGGCAACAACCCGAAGGTTCAGCCCTTAATGGAACAATCCTTTATTCAAGAACGTATCCCGCATCGTGCCCCCTTTCTCTGGCTTGATCGGATACTAGAGCTGGGTACAGAGACCATCCGAGCGGAAAAACTCCTGTCTACAGACCTTGATGTCTTTCAAGGGCATTATCCTGACTATCCCATCATGCCCGGTGTACTGCTCTGCGAAGCCGTCTTCCAAGCTGGTGCCCTGCTGATCGGCGAGACATTACGCGGGGAGCAGGAAATCAAAGGGGTTCCGGTCCTGACCCGGATTATCGGGGCCAAATTCAAGCGAGAGGTAGGTCCCGGAGACACCATTGAAATCCAGGCGACCCTCAAGGAAAAACTCGGGCCAGCCTGGTTCATGAAGGGCAGCGTACGGATTAAGGGTAAGGTTGCTGTGCAGGTCGAATTTGCCTGCGCCTTAAAAGGTTGAATTTTGAAAAATGAAAAGGTAAAAGGGATGGATTTTCTTCGACTTGAAGGCAAAAAAATCGTTATTTTCGGCCTAGCCAATAGGAAGTCCGTGGCCTGTGCTATCGGCAAGGTGCTGGTGGAAGCCGGAGCTGAGGTCATCCATGTGGTGCGCAGCGAGGAAAGGGCCAAAGCCTGCCGAAAACTCTTCCCGGACAGCCCGGTCTTTTGCTGCGATGTAGTAGAAGAAGAAAACATCATCCGGGTGCGTGACGAAATTGCCGACCAGATTGCCGATCAGGTCGGCGGACCACTTGCCGGAATCGTTCATTCCATTGCCTTTGCCAACTACTCTGAAGGAATGCAACCCTTTCACGGCACCGTACAAAAGGACTTTCTCCAGGCTATGAATATATCCTGCTTCTCCTTTATCTCCATTGCTAATCATTTTAAAGAGCTGTTGGCTCCAGACGCCTCTCTGGTCACCATTTCCATCTCCACCACCCGCATGGCTTCGGAAAACTACGGCTACATGGCACCAGTCAAGGCAGCATTGGATTCCTCCCTTTGCTTTCTGACAAAATCCTTTTCCGCCTTTTCCCAGGTTCGTTTCAATGCTGTCGGCCCCAGCCTGCTCAAGACCTCGGCCTCGGCAGGGATTCCAGGATATATTGATTCCTACCTCTTTGCCGAGCAGGCAATCCCGCGCAAAAAGGCCCTGAAAACTATAGAAGCTGCCAATACAGCGGCCTTTCTTCTTTCCGAGCGCTCCTCCGGAATAACAGGCCAGACCATTGTGGTGGATGCCGGAATGGAATCGAATTATTTTGACAATGCCATTATCAGCAAGGTGGTGAGCTGATGGCTACGGGTAAATTGAATTTTCTGGCTCGCCTGCTGGCCATGGCCCGGCATGCAGTTGCCGTGTTCAGAGCAAAAGAAACGCCGTTTTACGTGAAAATTATTCTCGGTCTCGGCTTGGTGTATATCGTTTCGCCCTGGGATCTTCTCCCGGAAGCACTGCCGGTTATCGGCATTCTGGATGATTTCACCTTGGCAGCCCTGCTCATTGCCTGGGCAAATGGTTTTCGCCTACCTGATGATGATGATGATAATAATGATGATGAAAAATAAAACAACGATGTAGAGGCCTCAGCCGGCCTGACATTTTAACGAACAAACATTCTTGAAACAATCATGAAGGAAATAACCCTGTCTCCAGAGCTCACCAAGGAAATCGCAACAATCTATCAGGCCATGCAGGAGGGATACGATCAGGTATCTGGAGAGGTAGAGCTGACCTGTCAGGGCTGTCCAGATAACTGCTGCGACTCCTATTTTCGCCACCATACCTACAGCGAATGGGCCTATCTCTGGCAGGGACTTTGCCAGCTTGACAGCGAGACCTTTGAGGGAATTGTCAACCGAGCCAAAGAGTACATTGCGCACAGCACTGAATCGCTGGCCGAGGGTAAACATCCCCAAATCATGTGTCCGCTCAACGATAACGGCCTCTGCGGCCTGTATCACCACCGGATGCTGGTCTGCCGGATGCATGGCATTCCGGCCACACTCACCAGACCAGATGGTCAATCCATGCGTTTTCCGGGCTGCTTCCGTTGCCAGGAAATCGTGAAGGAAAAATATGACCAGGAAACCGATGCTCCGGCCATGGACCGCAGCCAACTCTTCCGGCAGCTCGCCGCCTTGGAATCCCGCCTCTTAAAAGAACGGGCTCACCTCTACCCCAGAATCAAAAAAACGATTGCGGAGATGATTGTTGAGGGGCCGCCAGCAGTCCCCCTGCCCCACTGTGAACGCTGAACGGTTAACGGTTAATAATAACTGTGCAAAACAAGAAGAACGATCGACAAGAGCGACACTGACAATAATGACGATTATGATGATCGTGATCATTAAATGAGATAGAGTAAACCGATGAAGACAGATGACTCTCCACAGAGAATCGCAGAGCATATAATGGCCGGAGCAAGCATTGACCCTGAAACTGCTCAGGCACTTGCCCGCTCCGCTGACCAACAGGACCTCTGGGCTGCTGCTGATGAGCTCCGCCGTTACTTCATGGGGAGCCGATTTCACCTCTGCTCTATCATCAATGCCCGTAGCGGCAACTGCACAGAAAACTGCCGGTTCTGCGCCCAGTCAGCCCGTTATCACACCGGTGCTGCGACCTACGGCTTAGTCGACCGCGAAGAAGCCATTAAAATTGCTCAGGATAACGAAACCCACGGTATTCATCGCCTTTCCTTGGTCACCAGCGGCCATTCTGTCGACAAGGAAACATGGAAAGAACTGGCTGAACTGTATGCGGAAATCAACGAGCAGACCACGATGGAGCTCTGCGCCTCTATGGGCTTTCTTGATCAGGAGCGGGCGGAACAACTGGCAGAGGCCGGGATTACCCGCTACCACTGTAATCTGGAAACCAATGAGGGGCGATTTACCGAGGTCTGCTCCACCCATAGCTGGCAAGACAAGGTGGAGACCCTGGTCATCGCAGCTGAGGCGGGTATGTCGGTCTGCTCGGGTGGTATCATCGGGATGGACGAAAGTATGGAGGACCGCATCGAG
>JBATKL010000503.1:0-2801 GCA_049669385.1 Candidatus Electrothrix sp.
CTGGACAGAGATCTCTATATTTTCCTTCAACTCCTGCAAGGCGACCTTTGCCTGCCGATAGGCCACCTTGGCCTGGAGAAGTTCACGTTCTGTCGATTCATCACCAAAGGGTATCTTTAATTTCACCGCAAGAGAATAATCTCCTGCCCCAGAACTCTCCTCTTCTAAAGTGCCCACAGTATATCCACTGGAATCAGTCATGTTGTATCGAGTTTCAAAATCCATTTGCCAAAGCTGTTTATTCTTTGCCAACAACAAATCAGTTTGAGCCATGTTCAAAACGACCAAAGCCTGTCGGTACTCAGGACGATTGGTAAAGACACGTTGTAACAAAGTTGCCAGGTTCAGCTCAACAGGCTCCACCTCAATTGACTCAATCGGTTCTATTAAGGCATGTCGGTCAATATCGAGCAACTTGAGCAAGTCCAGCTTTTTTGTTTCGACATCGTTTTGACTGATCATAAAGCGTAATTCCTGGCTGGCCACACTCGCTTCATTTTCGATAATCTCCACCTTGGCCTTGCGCCCCTCTTCGATCAAAATCCGGTTTCTTGCCAACAGCTCTTTGGATCGCTTAAAAGATAACCGATTAATCTCCAATCCGCGCCGGGCCAAAAGAAGCCTCCGATAGGCATAAACAACCTGGGTTATAGTCTCAGTTAAGGTCCTTTCCAGGTTCAGTATATTTTTTCTTTCCTCATACTCCGCAAGAACCTGATCAGCCCTATTCACCTGCACCCCGCCTCCTTTGAGCAGGGGTTGGGTGAAAGCAAGGACAAGATCATTCCCGAAATTATCAAGCCATTGATCACTCTCGGAGGTATGGACAGGCTGACTCCAAGTCAAACTGAATTCTCCGCCGGTCGGCACCTTCAGGACAGCTTCTCCACCGACTTCTGTACGATGTGAAGACGCCCCTTCTCTGTTGCCCTGAGCAACTGAAGAAAAGAGAGAAAAATCAGGGGAAAATTTATCCTGGGCTGTTTGCAGATCAAATTTTTCCAACAGGCGATCAAGATAGGCGCTTTCCACGGCACGACTATGACGTAAGGCCAGAGTTACGGCCTCTGCCAAGGTCATACTTTGTACTTCCTGCTTGGAAGGTACCGCACCAGCTGGGCTCACGCAGATCATGGAAAAAAGGAAAGCAACCAGAATGAGTGCTATTTGGAGCCAATGTTTTTCCTTATACCATTTCAGGGAAAAATGCATAATGAACGTGTCCATCAAAAAATTACAGAGGATGAAAAGGTACACTGATTTATTGCAAGGTGCAGGATTGTAACGGCACGATGCGCCGTGCCCCTACGCACCCGATAAGGAGCTACCACCGAGCAGCCTCGATATTCAGGTGTCGATGACAGCATTTGGTATAATAGCGGGCAACCTGGTCCTGCCTGCATTTGAGGGTACATTCATCAAATAACCGCTTTGCATCAAAGAACTTTCCGGTATGATAAAGGTTTACCGCCTCAGCAAAAATATGCAAGGATTCCAGCTTGGCCTCTTTGACTTCCGGTGGATCGATTTCAAAAACCTCATATACCGTCACGGTCTCGGATTTTCCCTTTGCCTTAAACTGATCGATGCGGCGTAGCGCGAAATCATCGGGATTTTCTAAAGAGTTATAGGTCTCCTCACCAATCAGCAATGAAGTCCGATAAATTTTATTCACCCCTTCGATACGTGCAGCCACATTCACGGAATCACTGACAACCGTGCCTTCCATACGCTTGGGACTGCCTATGGTTCCCAGCATCAGGGTTCCGGTGTTCACGCCGATACTTATCTTTATCGGTTTATATCCGGCCCTGCCCCGCCCCTCATTATACGAGATTAAAATACGCAACATGGCTATTGCAGCCCTGACCGCATCGTCAGACTTGCTGTCGAATAAGGCCATGACGGCATCACCGATATATTTGTCGATAAATCCATTATGTCGGGTGATGATCGGTTCCATGATGCTCAAATAGGAATTAATGAAACTGAAATTTTCCGTAGGACTCATGCTTTCGGAGAGCTTGGTGAAATCGATAATATCGGAAAACAGAACCGTCATGGACCGTTCCACATGGTTGCCCAGTTCAATATCAATAATGCTCGGTTTTTCGAGATATTCCAGAAAACGCTGAGGCACAAAACGGCGATAGGCAGTGTTCAGCTCTTCAAGATAACGGTCGTTTTCCTCCTCCCGACACTTTTCCTCTGTAATATCAAGAAAGGCCGCAATGTAGTCCGTCACCTGCCCCTGAACATTTTTTACGCTACTGATATTCAGCCAACTCACGTAGTCAGCACCGCTTTTTGTGACATCCCGGTGCTCCCCCCTCCAGTGATCCTGCTCATCCAAACTGATGAGCACCTCTCGGGCAAAATCTTCATCCTTCAACCAAGAGAGCGTCTTGCCGACGACCTCATCTGGCTGATACTCGGTAATCCGAGTAAAAGCTGGATTGACGCGCAAAACGCGAAAGTCGGCATCTGTTATAAGAGTTCCCTCAACACTGCCGGCAAAAACCTCAACAGCAAGGCGCAGCTCTTGCCGAACTCCGCCCAGCTCTTCCTGTAAACGAAGAACCTCTTGCTCAAGACGTTGGGTCTGCTCGCGATAATCATCGCGTTCATGGGTGAGAGTATCGAATTTTTTTCTGCTATCAGACAAAATGAACAGCTCCATCCTGAGCGGCGGGAATCAACATCACTGTGTTTTTTAACAGAGACCGCAGCAAGGGGATATTGGTCCCGGCACTTCATAAGGGTATTTTCTTCCATGACAGCGGCAACAAAACAGCCGGTTA
>JBATKL010000504.1:0-2262 GCA_049669385.1 Candidatus Electrothrix sp.
TTTAGCAAAGATTTTAGCAAAGATTCCGCCTGCTGGAGAATTTTTGCAGATTTGTCAAAGCTGCTATCTATTTTATTGAGAAGAGTCTGGAATTGCTTATCAGCTTCCCAGAGGCGTTGAAGATAGACTGCTGTCAGGCGATGCGGAATGATTACCTTTTTTCCCTTCGAGTCGTATTCGAAATATCTGCAAATGATTCCTGCAAGTTTTTCCCGGATAAAAACCGGGCTTCCTGATATCTCATGCCAGTCATTCATGCAGGGCAATTTAGTGTTGACGTATAACTGGAGATAGTTACCCGCAGAGACAACGATTTCAAACTCTCCTGAAAAAAGCTCCAGTCCGTCAGTATCGGAATTTGCTCTGCTGTAATAAGGGTACCCTCCACCCGTCCATTTCCCGGATTCTTCAAGTTTATTTGTGAGCAATCCTTCAAACTTGGCTGAAGCTTGTTCGCATCGCAGTAGCACGATATCATACGTTGCCGACTCAAAGAGAATTATCCCTTCATCAAGTAACCCTTTGATATCAAAAGAATTGAAGTCAATCGTATACTTATTCTCCTGAGATATAATTTGGATAGGCCGCTGCTGATCATATGCGTCTTGATCTGCAAAACCATGCCGACAAGTAATAATAATCCCGTCTCCCAGGATGTATCCAGAGAAGTGTTTATGCTTTTTTTCTTTGCCTTTGGGGAGGGCAATATGCACTATACGATTCTGGATTTCCTTTTTCATTTTTTGTCAACGTAAGAGGATTCGAGTTTCTTTGCGGAATAAAACATCATGGAGAGAACATGTTCTCGCTATATTTTCAAATCGTTTTCTCAACGATCATCTCCAGCTAGCAATGATGCTGTCCCGTCAGCATCGTTGGCCGACAGGCTCAACGTGATCTTTTGCGTGGAGATACTCTGATATTCCGCTTCCCCGCCAACGGTCCCTTCAACATTTATTTTGCCAACAAGATATTTCACCAAGCCCTCGCCAGTATCCACTTTTAACGTTCCCGCTCCTTTGCCAGAGACCTTTTTGGCAATGGTAAGATCCAATTCCAGCTCAATATTATTGACCCCGAACCGTAGATTTTTATCCTTGCCCTTATCCTGAGCCTTTTGCAGTTCACTGCGCAGGCCTTCAATCACGTCTGATAATTCAACTGCCGCTGTTGTCAGTTTTTTTTCCTGTTCCATCCCGCCCCTCTTTTCTGAAAGAATTCATCTACTCTACTCTTCATCTTCGGCAAGTTTTCTGATTTCATCCTCGGCCAACCCCGTTGCCTGCGCGATCTGATCAACCGTCAGCAGCCCCATACGCAGCATATTGACAGCCACATCAAACTTGCCTCTCTCAATTCCCTTTTCGATTCCCTTCTCGATTCCTTTCTCAATTCCCTTCTCAATCCCTTCGTCATACGCAGATTCGATCATATCTTTCTCGCTGGCCCTGTTGACCAGATATTTTTCATACACCCGCCGTTCTTCGCCGGACATTTTTAACAGATCAAGCTTCTCAGCCGCAGCCTGAATGTTCTTTGAGCGGAAATCCGATCTGACCTCGGAATTCTTGAAAAAATAGACCCACTCATCAATACCGCTGTTGATGATGTTATGAAAACGTTCCACCTCAATCAGGTAGTATTCGGGAAAGACATTTTTGCCTGCGTCAATCTCTCGGCCCACCACTGCGCGGCGCTTTCTCGGTTTCAGACGTAACCTCTCCCTGGTGTTCAGGCCGTAGAAATCGGTCGTTCCCTTATAGAGATAATCGTTTTCTCCTTCTCCGAGCAAAAAGTAGAGAATGCTGACCGAGATGACCTTTTTTACCTTTGCAAAGGAATCGCCTAGTCGCATGCGGTCCACGATCAGTTTGGAACTGCCGTACAGGAGTCGCTGTAAATAATACCGTTCCCAACCCGCCTGTACTTCGATGATGTAGATTTCTCCGGTCTCATCCTCGACCGAGAGATCCACCCGATTAAACTTGTCGGACGCATCTTCCTGATTGCTTTCGCTTTCCAGCAAAGCGAGAATCCTGATATCCCTTTCCAGCAGCGTACTCAGAAAGCCTTCCAGCACATCGTAGTTGGCTTTGTCGCGCAGGATATTTTTGATCGCCCAGTCGAAACTGACCAGTGTTCGTGTTTCGCTCATAACGGTTTCTCCTTGCAGAAAAAAATGACTCGGTTGAAAGATGAGCATTCATACTGGAGACAGTAAATCCTTGTTTTAAGGTTTATTCACTTTGTCCAATATTGAAT
>JBATKL010000505.1:0-2266 GCA_049669385.1 Candidatus Electrothrix sp.
TAGCCTTCTACCCGTCCGTCGTCCAGTACATAAGCTCGTTGGATCTCATCGGGCATACTATCGATGGCTGAGTAGTGAAACTCGTGCCCATAACAATGGCTGCCTGCGGTACCGAGGATGGTAGCGGTTTGCATTTCCACCTGCCGGTACCCAAGTCTGCGCAGGCCCTGCTGCATCCTTGAAACCACGGGATACACCCCGACCATAGGGTATTGTTTCTCCTCTGCGGTGACGATTGCCTCCGTCAGATACATAAAACCACCACATTCGCCATAAACCGGTTTGCCGGAACGGGAAAATGCCTGGATCTCTGCTCGCATGGAGGCGTTGGCTGCCAAGGTCTCGGCATGGAGTTCGGGATAGCCGCCGCCCAGATAGATGCCGTCAAGGCCATCGGGCAGGCCAGCATCATGGAGGGGGCTGAAAAAAACCAGCTCCGCCCCTTCTTTTTCCAGCAGGTCAAAATTGTCTTGATAATAAAAGCAAAAGGCTTCATCTCTGGAAACACCAAGGCGCATCTTAGCTGCCTTGGATGATACCGGGAGCCGTTCGTTCGCCTTATGAAGCGTTGTCTCTGATTCGGTTCGCTGCGCGATTTCAAGAAGCAACTCCAAATCGAGATACTCTTCCATGAGTTCAATCAAGCGTTGCCGATTGAGCTCAATCTCAGTACCCATGTGCAGCCCAAGATGACGGGAGGGCAGGGCGATCGTCGTGTCTCTCGGCAAGGCTCCTATGATTTTGGCTCGACAATGTTGCCTGACCGCATCGCTGATCATCTGCATGTGCCGTTCGCTGCCCACTCGATTGAAGATCACGCCAGCTACCTGGACCAGAGGATCAAGGCTCTCAAAACCCTTGACCACCGCAGCCACACTTTCTGCTGCGGAGCGCACATCCACCACCAGGAGGACAGGGAGGTTAAGGAGCCGGGCCAAGGTCGCGGCAGATCCTTGGCCGCCGTCAAACAGGCCCATTACCCCTTCTATAACTGATATCGCGTCATTGGGCGGATCTCCTGCCAGAGGCGCATGGGTGTGGAAGAGGTGTTCTACGTAATCGGAGCCACACATCCGTACATCCAGATTACGTGAGACCTGATCGGTTATCAGAAGGTGCAGGGTGGGATCAATAAAGTCCGGGCCGCATTTAAAGGGCTGGACCGTCATGCCGCGCTGCTTCAGGGCTGCCATGAGCCCGAGGGTGACGGTGGTTTTTCCGCAGCCGGAATGGGTTCCGGCTATGATAAGGGCTGGTTGGTGTTGATTCTTCATAGGCGGATAAGTATACGGAAAAAGAGATTGTCTGTCACCTGGTTGTTACTCTTTCGCACGATAACAGGAAAGAAACCTGATTGTCAACAGGCCGTTGTCGTGCAATCTACAGTCCGCACTGGACAATCTTTCTTTGCTGGTTTACTATATCGTATCTTCATAAAGCTATTCTGAATTTAAATACTATTCCTGATTTATTCTAAGCAAATGGGCAAGCTGGTAAGAGAATACGTTCGATGTTACCGCATCGGTATAGATACCGGAGGCACCTGCACTGACGGGGTCCTCATTGATGATGCCACTCTGGAAGTGGTGCATTCGGCCAAGGAGCCGACCACCCATCATAACCTGGGGATCGGTGTCGGGCGGGTGCTGGAAAAATTGCTTGCTTCGGACATTGCCCCGGAAGACATTATCGGGCTTTCCGTGTCCACGACCTTGGCCACTAATGCTGTGGTTGAAGATCGTGGTGCCCGCGTGGGCCTGCTGGTCTTCGGCTATGTTCGTCATTTCAAGCTGCCCATTACCGCTAATATCTTTTTGAAAGGCGGCCATAAAATCACCGGGGAAGAAGATGAGCCCCTGGATATTGAGGGTTTGGTTGATTCGGTTCACGGCCTGAAGAATGAAGTGGACAGCTATGCGGTCTGCGGCGGCATGTCCATCAAAAATCCTACTCATGAACTGGTGGCTGAAGAGGCCATCACCATGATTGACCCCAAACCGGTTTTTTGCTCCCATCAGGTCAGCGACAATCCGGGCATGCGAGCGAGGGCCGCCACAGCCTGTCTGCATGCCAAGCTCATGCCCCTGATGATCAGCTTTCTCTCCTCTATCAAGATTTCTATGCTCAATGCGGGCTTGAATTGCCCGGTGACCATTATCTGCGGAAATGGCAAAGGGGCTGGGCTGGACACAGCGGTCCGGCGGGCCGCGATTACTATGGCCAGCGGTCCGGCAGCCACGGCCCGTTTCGGCTGTACAGCTGGAGA
>JBATKL010000506.1:0-2168 GCA_049669385.1 Candidatus Electrothrix sp.
GGTATACAAGGTAAATAATGCGGTTCCCCCGTAAGCTACACAGCTTAATTTCCTGCAGTGGTGACGTCAAGGGTGGGGTGGAGCCGGTTATCAAGTCTCAAATCTACAATACCTCATTCTCAGGTCGGATCAAAGCGTTCTCCGAAATTATGCTCCAGGGAACGTAGCTCCGCCACATTGTATCATACGGAAGATGTTTCGATGTCGACCAGTTATCTGAAGTGACGGGCCTTGCATTGCTGTTGCATTTTTTTTGCGCGTGTAAATGGTTGACGTGTACCGGCCATCTTTGTTATAGCAGAAGCAGGATAGCTCTTATCATCTTTTATTATTTAAGGCATTTTTACCTCCTCAGAAAGAACACATGACACTACGCGCGACAACCATTGCCGAAGCCTACCAAGTCTGCAACCCGGATCAGCCCTTGCAGCCCGATGACGACCGTTATGTTGATCTCTCGGCAAGCCGGGGAATGCGGCATATTGCCGAACTCATCACCTGGAAGATACAGAACAGCGGCGCAGATGCGCAAAACAAGCGGCTCTTCACCGGACACCGGGGTTCAGGTAAGACCACCGAGCTGCTCCGCCTGCAAAGAGAGCTGGAGAGGAATGACTTCTTCACGATCTACCTAGATACAGAAAAGCTCCTTGATCTGGGCAATCTCAACTATCTTGATGTATTGGTGGCAATTGCTGAGCAGACGGAGCGGTCCCTGCGCATCAAGCACATACCTCTGTCCGATACCCTGCTGGAGGATATTTCTGGATGGTTCAGCGATCATATTGTCGAGAAGACCCAGGTCAGCGAGCTGCAAGGCACTGTTGAGACCAGTGCCGAGGCAGGCGCGGCCATCCCCTTCTTTGCCAAACTCCTTGCTCGGATCACGGCCAACTTCAAGACCGGAAGCACGCACCGAGAGACCATCAGAACCCAACTCAACCGAAACCTGAGTGTGTTCATAGAAAAGCTCAATCTCCTGATCAGCACGGCCCGCAACGCAGTGCAACAGAAAGGCTTCACAGATCTTGTCCTGATCGTGGACGGCATGGAGAAGATGCGCTACGAGCTGTACAAAGACGGCGAATCCACCCACAGCGAGATGTTTGTCCGCCACGCCGAGCAGCTTTGCGCACCGGAGTGCCACATCATCTATACTGTGCCGGTCTCGCTTCCGTATCAGCGCAACCTGATGACGGACTTCGAGATCACCGTCCTGCCGATGGTCAGGATGGACACGGAGGGCATTGCAAGTTTGGTGAAAATCATCGAGCGGCGGGTGGACACCGCCACGCTGTTTAGCGGACCGGAGCTGCTGGTCACGCTGGCGCAAACCAGCGGCGGCGCGGTGCGCGATCTTATGCACCTGATGCGTATGGCGATGGAGGCGAGCACCGGCCCACTGGATGCAGCCGATGTAAGGCGCGCCGTCTCCGAGCTACGGAAGATATACACCCGCCTTATCCGTGAAAGCGATCTTGCGCTGTTCTGTCAGATCGCCCGTACCCATTTCATTCAGGGCGGTGATGAACAGATGGGTCGCCTCTTAGACCTGCGCTTGGCACTGGAATATCAGAACGGCGATCTGTGGGCCGACCTCCACCCGGTTGTCCGTGAAATCCCCTGGGTCAAGGCTGCCCTAGCTGCTGATACCGATGATAATGCCGATGATGGAGCCTGAAAGCCCCGAATCCGTCATCAGGCGCATCTGCCGCGCCCTGAGCTGGGCAGACGGCTTTTCCCTCTACTTTGTTCAGGTCAATCTTCCCTCAGCACGCAGGGCCATAGCCCTTCAGGTACAGGAACAGCTAGGCCAGCCCGTCATCGAGCTGGACGTCCCACCAGAGGGTTTCGGCGACACCACCCTGGACGGCTGGCTCCTGCCCAAGTTGGAAGAACTGGAGAAACAGGAAGGCGTGACAGCAGAGAGTCCCATCTTCCTGCACGGCCTGGACCGCGTCATGCCCAGCGGGCAGGTTGCCCTGCGCCGCTTTCTCCAGCTCCTCAATTGGCGACGTTCCGCGCTGGCTGCTGTGGGGCGACCCTTGGTCATCTGGCTGCCGCGCCACGCCCTGGACAGCATGGCCGAGTATGCGCCGGACTTGTATGACTGGTACAGTAATGTCTATGAGTTTGCCTCGCCCAAGGAGGAGGCCGAAGAGCTACGC
>JBATKL010000507.1:0-1568 GCA_049669385.1 Candidatus Electrothrix sp.
GAAACAGGCAGCGCGTCAGCACAGGCAGCACGACAACTTTTCTTCAGCCTTCAGGTTAAGGGGCTAAAAGTACTCATCTCGGTATCACAGAGCAAAATCAAACCGCGCAGTGATGCGGGTTACAGGCCGGGGTCGCAGATTCGAATCCCAATAAGTTCCTTCTCTTCATTCTCTGAAACCCACCCGCTCAAACCCAGATAGAGAGCTGAGGTTTACTCCAGCCTGCGGCAAAGAAAAGCTTAGCATCCTCTTCCACCTCCTGGCAGACCAGGGCGATATGATGTAAGTAAATAGGGGACGTACCCCCAAGTAAACCAAAGGGCGGATCACATCCACATTATTCTATTTTCACCAACCGATACCCCATCCCCTAAACATCAATATTTCCCGCTTCACCATCTACACCCCCTGTCCCACTACAACGCTTGAACTTCCAGCAAAATAAGAATATATTGATCGTTATTCAAAATAACGATCAATTACGACGAGGAAAATCGCATCAGAGTACTCGCCAACCTGTGAAGAACATAAACAATGTCCACCAAAGAACGCTACATCAACCTGTTCACCGATTACGGATTTAAGAAAATCTTCGGCGAAGAGCCAAACAAAAATCTGCTCCTTGATTTTCTCAACGAGTTGCTCAAAGAGGAACAAGGAGAGATCCGCGATCTGACCTACCTGAAGACGGAACAGCTCGGCGACACGGATATTGACCGCAAGGCGATATTCGACCTCTACTGTGAGAACGAACGCGGTGAGAAATTCATTGTCGAACTCCAGAAAAGCAAACAGAATTTTTTCAAAGATCGTGCCCTCTACTACTCCACCTTTCCTATCCGCGAGCAGGCGGAACGGGGTGACTGGAATTTCAAACTCAAGGCCGTCTATACCGTGGCTATCCTGGATTTTGTCTTTGACGAAGACAAGAACCAACCTGAGAAATACCGCTATGATGTTAAGCTGACCGACATTGATACCAACCGGGTATTTTATGATAAGCTGACATTCATCTATCTGGAAATGCCCAAGTTCACCAAGAGCTTGGAGGAGCTGACCACCCGATTTGACAAATGGCTGTACGTTATCAGGAACCTCAATAGGCTGGAGAAAATACCCGATACCTTGCGGGAACAGGTTTTTGAGCAGCTTTTTGATACAGCCGAGATTGCACGATTCACTCCGGGGCAGGTGCGTTCCTACGAGAAGAGCCTGAAGTATTATCGGGATCTGAAGAACTCCCTTGATACAGCTTTTGATGAAGGGAGAGAAGAAGGAATAGAGACAGGAAAAGAAATAGGCGTAGCGGAAAACCAACGTGAAATAGTTATCAGAGGGCTGAAGCAGGGACTTGAGAAAAAAATGATAGCTGACTTGACTGGCTTGTCCCTGGAGGCGATTGAAAAGATCGCACAGGAGAGCTATGATTCTCACGATCTATAGTCCAGGTTCTGAGCCAGTACTACCAAAAACGAATTGAACTGGAAGGAATCCTACGCCAGGAAAGGCACGGCTAAACTGACACTTGATCGCGAATTATTCAGAGTCCTCAGAGGATAACCCAAGAC
>JBATKL010000508.1:0-2681 GCA_049669385.1 Candidatus Electrothrix sp.
AGAGGCCATTCCCCAGGCAAAGCATCCCGACGATGAGAGGGAAGAGAATAATCTTCCATGAACAGGTTATTTTCACTCCTTTCTTCATTGCCTCCCCCATTGCATCCATACAAGCAGGGCAGATAACGACAGTAAGAAGAGACCAAGACATAAAAGCAGAGAAGCCGAGGTGGCGGTATTAGCTCCTCCGGCAAAGACCTTATCATGCACCCAGCCCGCAGGCAGATTGGTTTTCACCTTTTGCTTCCGCAACAAGGCATTCGGATCATCGGAACCATCGGAACCATCGGAATCACCGGGCCGTGAGATCTTTTCTTCCACAGCGACCAAGCTGGTATAACGACTGACAAGATGATTTGTCAACGCCAGTTCTGTCACTTTTTGTTCCACCTGTTGTGGATCCGCCCCGGAGGCAAGACTATCCATCAGGATTTTGATCTTCTTCCTTGCCCAAAGCACGGCAATTCCCGGTCTATCAGCAAAGGCGGTGGTATTGATTACTGCCCGCCAGGGCTTTATACCACCCTGCATACCGGAAAGCAGCAATTTATCCGGCCTCCCCTGCCCCTTCATAACCACAGTCAAGGGCTCTCCCTGATAAAGATCCGGGAGCGGATGAGGAAGAATTTCAAAGCCATCAGCTCCGGTCAACTGAAGATTGGTGACAGCAGGTTGCTCAAGCATGGCAAACAGGCTGGTCATTTTCTCCCGTACCTCTTCTAGCTTGCCGATAAAGGTATAGCTGCCCCTGCCCAGCGTTGCAGCCCTGGTCATGAAAGAGCTGTTCGGGGCCGAGCCGATCCCGATGGTGAACAAACGGGAATCTCCGAGCTGCTTATGGATCAAGGTGAAGAGTTCTTCTTCATTGCTGACAGAGCCATCAGTCAAAAAAACAAGCTGGCGGATCCGTTCGTGCCTTTGTTTGTTGTCCAGAGCCAACTCCAGAGCCTTTCTGATCTCAGTACCGCCGTTCGCTTCAAGCTTATCTATAAAGTTTACAGCCTGATCTACATTCCCCTGACTGCCCGCCTTGCTGTCACGAAACAATGCTCTTGCTCTATCATTAAATTCAATCACATTGAATCGATCCTGCGGACGCATGCGTTGTACAGCCATGAGCAAAGCCATTTTCGCCTGCCTGATGGATTCTCCGCCCATTGAACCGGACGTGTCCAGGATAAAGACAACTTCACGCGCAAGGGGTTCCTGCTGTTCTTGCTCTGGCGGCATGACCATGAGCAGCATGTAGCGTTCATCTCCCTGCTGTTCGCTGAACAGGGTAGCCGTCGGAACCTGCGTTTTTTCCGGCTCCCATTCCAGCACAAAATCACGATCTGCTTTTACCTCTCCGGTAAACCGGATATCTAGGCTGTTATCCTCATTTTTTGTGTTTGCAATACCATGATAGAGACTATCGACCCGAGAGAGTTCCAAGCCAGCGACAAGGTTCACATGAAGGGTTACCGGATTAACTGGTGCTTCACCCGGTCCGACAACAGAGAGTTCTTCCAAGACAGGTGGGTGAACACCGAATGTTGATGCTCCTTTCAATGCCCCCATCGATGCTCCCGTTATCCTCTGTGTACTCGCAGCATTTCCATCTTCTCCGCCCTCCCCTCTTCTGCTGCCAGCAAAAACATCAGTAACAGAAGAAGCTCCCGGAGTATATCGCGGACCGACAACCATGGGAAAACGCAACGAGTACACTTCATCCTGCCGCTGTACGACCTGCTGATATTCAATCTGAATAATAATGGTTTCTCTGGGACCGATATTGGCAACCGCAGTGGTAAATATATTGGGACGTAACTGCGAGAGCAGCGAGGCTTTCTTTCCCTCCCGCTTCGCCTTCTCATAGGTTTGGCGGGCCTCTTCTTTTTTCTGAATCTTCCCGATAACAAGACGGTCGTTAATCCGCATCTCCAGATGATCAACAGCACTCTCGTCAGGAAGGGGAAAGACATATAAGGCTTCAACCCATTCGTCGGAGTCATTGGTAAACTGCTGCTTGACCGTAGCCCGAGCAACTATGCCGCTCACTCTGATATCAACATCCATAGAAAGCATGGGGGCTGGATGATATTTCCCCTCTGCTCCGGGCAGGAGCAGCTCACCCTGTTGCGCCGCATCAGGTGTCAATGCCGACTCAGATACTGACATTTCCTGTCTTTCTTGTCGGACAGATTCGCTTGTTCCGCCTTTACCATTCGGCGTAGCACCGGCATTCCCGAACCACCCAAGCAGGACGAGCATCGCCACACCCAGGGTATAGATTGTTACCATCAAGTAACCGGGGTCCACAGATAGGGTCCGTACAGCTCTTACAGCTCTTTTTTCCTCTTCCAATGTCATGAATACATCCTCCTGTGTTGATAAAAACTGCTCCGTTCGTTTCTGCACACAGTATGAACGATGATCATGACGGACTTTCAGTTGGATGATGACGTGTCTTTCAAAAAAAATGACAGTCTGTGACAAGTGAAATTTGCCAGTAAAAAAAATGTACGATCGAAAAAAAATATGGTACTAAATAATTATAAGCCCTAGACACACAGTAAAAAAACATAGTTTCGACAGGATTTCGAAAGGCTATTTTTCATCCCTAAAATACAACAAGTTGTCATTTCAACACTCTTCAAAAAAGGATGCATCACATGTTGAGAAAAATACTTACTGGTTGT
>JBATKL010000509.1:0-2206 GCA_049669385.1 Candidatus Electrothrix sp.
TTATATCTCTTTCCCCTGAGTATGCTGTTCTACCGTCAGTTTCCGCTTTCCGCGCTTTTTTCGTTGGTGATTATGGTGCAAATTATTGCCCTGCTTTTTATCATAGGAGGGCTTGTTCGGATTCCGAAGATAGTCATCATTATTTCCTGTTGCGCTGGGGTGCTCATCCTCTGGCTGGTGGTTTTTCCCCCGAAAACGATTAAGAGTGCCTCGTATTTTCAGGATTTGACTCAGTCTTATCTCCAAAAAATTAATCAGGAATCGGTGTTGAGCCGGGTAAAGCAGGGGCTATCCCGTTATCCTCGTCTCCTCGATTTGAAGAAAAATTGGCAGGAGAGTGATGCCTGGCATTATTTTCTCGGTGATCGCTATGCACATACCTTTCTCCGCCAGACCGGCTGGAATGACTCCCATCAATATGCTTCGCCGGAGACTGATGCGCTCTTTCCCGCCTTACGGGCGACGTTGCTCAAGGTGTACAAGAAATCATTGGAGTATCCTTGGATCTATTTCTCCTGGAATCCTTTTTTGTTGTTATATCTCTTTCCCCTGAGTATGCTGTTCTACCGTCAGTTCCCGCTTTCCGCGCTTTTTTCGTCGGTGATTATGGTGCAAATTATTGCCCTGCTTTTTCTGGTTGGTACGGTGAATTGGCGCTATTATTATTTCGTCCTCTTAGGAGGATATTTTCTTCTTCCGCTTGTCTTGCTTGACAGCCGTTTTCTGCTGCTGAAAAAAAAGAACGGTTTTTGATATATTATGCGTTTTTCGATTATTACACCGAGCTATAACAGTGCCCCCTATCTGGAGCAGACCATCCTCTCTGTTCTTGAGCAACAGGAAGGCCAGGATGTTTCCCTCGAATATATCGTGGTTGACGGTGGAAGCACAGATGGTTCGCAGGAGATTCTCCAGTGCTATGCCCAGGATATCACCCATACGGTGATTGAGCCTGATACCGGTCCGGCCAATGCCATTAATAAGGGCTTGCGGCTGGCAACCGGTGAGGTCATTGCTTGGCTGAATGCCGATGATATTTATTATCCGAGAACCTTGGAGCGGGTTGGCCAGGCCTTGGCGTGTCGGCCTGATGCTGCTTTTTGTTTCGGGGGCTGTCCGATTATTGATGAACAGGGGCAGGGAATTCGTTCCGGGATTACTCGCTTTAAAGAGTCCTTTTATCCCTTTTCCTCCCGCTTCACTTATCAATGCATCAACTATCTCTCGCAGCCAACCTTGTTTTTTCGTCGTCAGGCCGTAGAACAGGCAGGTTTGCTGCCGGAAGATATGGTGGCTGCCTGGGATTACGAGTTTATCCTTCGCCTCTGGCATTGCGGTGATGCCGTGCAGGTTCCTGGAGAGCCGCTTTCCGCCTTTCGTTGGCATGAGGGCTCGATCAGCGGCCAGAATTTTCAGGTCCAGTTTGAGGAAGAGTATCTGGCCGCAAAGGCAGATGCCGGTAGCCGGAGTCTCCAGACCCTGCTCCATTTTTGTGTTCGCTGGGGGATTGTCGGAGCATACTCGGCAATGGCACACTGGCGAAAAAAACAGGAAGGGTAGAAGGGTAGAAGGGCAAAGGGGACATATGCGTATCGGAATCAATACCCTGTTTCTTGTGCCAGGAGATGTGGGCGGCACTGAGATCTATCTTCGCCGCAATCTCTTGGCTATGGTGGTCGACAATCCCCAGGATGTTTTTGTCCTGTTCACCACCTTGGATAATCAGGGGCTCTTTCGTGATGAACTAAAAGCCGTTGCCAATGTGGAGTATGTCATTTTGCCCTTTCGTGCAGCGATCAGGCCCTTACGTATTGCCTGCGAACAAGTGCTTCTGCCCTGGTACGTTTGGAAAAGCAAGGTGGCCGTGCTCTGGTCTCCGGGCTATACCGCACCGGCCTTGTGTAGCTGTCCGCAGGCAGTGACGGTCCATGATCTTCAGTATAAGAGTCACCCGGATGATCTGACCTTCTTGGAACGAATGACCCTGGATTTTTTGGTGCGAACAGCCTGTCGTCAATGTGAGGCAGTCATCGCTGTTTCAGCGTTTTCTAAGGATGAGATATTACGCTATAGTTTTGCGGATGAGAAAAAGGTGCATGCTGTTCCAGAGGGCGTTGAGCCTGATTTTGCCCGTCCTGTCACAGAAGAGGAAGCGGTGTCGCTGCCGGTTGCGGGTAATCCGTATATCCTCTGTGTGGCTCATACC
>JBATKL010000510.1:0-5207 GCA_049669385.1 Candidatus Electrothrix sp.
TACACCAATAAGCTGCGGGAAAATGGTTTTGCCTTAATGGATGCCGTGATCTCTGCTGGCGCTACCCGCCTACGCCCGGTTCTGCTCACTGCCGTGACCACGGTTCTGGGCCTGATCCCCATGGTCACCGGAGTATCCTACGACTTCCGCAACCTGTGCATCTCCTGGGTCAGCGAGTCGAGCCAGTGGTGGAAGTCTATGGCTGTGGTGGTGATCTTCGGCCTGTTAGTGTCCACCTTCCTGACCCTAGTGGTGGTACCGGTGCTGTATTTCCTGATTGAGCGGAGTAAAGAGATGTTTGTAGCGGGACGAGAACGGTTTGAACGGAAGAGGATGGAGCTGTATGTGGTGATGGCGGGAGAGAAAGAAAAAGTTGAGGGCAGATAAGCCGGATCATGCCCTCATAAAAATCTTTTCATCGTGATTATGCTGCACTCAGTTCTTTGCGCAGAACATCCGGTCGTTTCTCAGCTATTTTCAACAGCGACCTTGCTGCCCCGCTCGGCCTACGTCGCCCCTGCTCCCACTGCTGCACTGTCCGCCGGGACACACCGAGCAGGTCGGCAAAGGCCCCCTGTGACATGTTCATATTTATACGGACGCGAGCGGCTTGACAGGTTGGAGTAATTCGGCCTATCCCGACGCCCTTTTTTAGATCTGAGCATGCCTGCCTGATCTCAGTCTGTAGGTCTCTTTTCGCATCACGATTAGCGATTTTCTGTTCAGATAATTTCGGCATTGTCCACGACCTCCCGTAACTGTTTGAGATCTTTTGCGGTGATATTTTCACGAGCACTTTTACTGTATACAGTCAACAGCCAAATACATCCATGAGTATCTCGCACATAATAAAGCACCCGCAATCCCCCGCGTTTTCCCATACCCGCACGCTGCCATCTCAGTTTCCTGACACCGCCGGTGCCCGGCACAACAGCACCTGCTTCCGGTTTTTCAAGCAGATGCCTTTGCAGCTCGGCAAACTGCTCCTCGCTGAAATAACTGTCCCGATAACGGCTAAAAAGAGAAAGTTCTATAAAACTATACATACCTCTACTATACTCCATTGGCGTATATGATCAAGAATATTCCGCGACTCATAGAGCGGAGTAAAGATAACCCTCTATGCCGCAGCAGGTGGCGGAGGAGGAGGCACAGCTCCGGGAGGTACAGCCTGAGCCTTGCTCGCCTTCCCTGCCTTGATCTTACTGCCGATCAGCACGATCAACCCGACGGCAACGGCCAGCAGGATAATACCCAGCAAAGGCCGGAAGACAATCCAGGCCACCGCAATGGTGATCAACGACAGCACCCCAGCAAGCAGAAAGGCCATGAAACCGGTGCCAGCCTCGACGATACTGCCCAAAAAGGGTAGGACATCGGCCAGGACCGAAAACACCTTAAAGATCATGCTCAGGCCGATCATCATCAGGACAAAACCGCCAGCCCGCATTGCCCAGGTCAGGATGGTGTTATCGCTCTGGGCTTTCTCGAACATAGCCTCAGCCGTATGCGCACCGACCTGAAGAAGGTCGATATCGCCGCCCACCTGGGTGCGGTACGATTCAAGCCTGCTGCCACTCTGTTGAGCGACGATACTCACCTCAGTCGGTGCCACTGCCTCAAACTGAATCCGCACATCGCCGACCTGCGGTGAAGCAGGATCAGCACCGAGATAGAAACCGTTCGCCTGCCGCGTCATCCTGCTGTCCAGGTCTTCCGTCTGCTGGGACTGCTGGGTATCGCTGCCGACAGAAAGAGGCTCAAACCGGTTGATTCGATTGACCTGAGACGAGGACAGGGTAAAGGCACCCAGCGTGACCCGACCAGCGGTCTGCTCCTCTGAGGCATAAGGCATGGCACCGGGATTCTCATGCCCTTCCGGCTTTTTAAAGCTGGAAGAACTGATGACATTATCTTCCCACCCTTTGCTGTACGAGTAGGTCGTCACTGTTTCGGTACCGCCGCCGAGTTTTTTCTTGGTCTCACTCTCCGATCTTTCCTGCCACTGATACATTACTACCTTACGCCGTAGCCGCAGGGCATTATCCGATACCCCGAACACCGAATCAGTCAGGATGTCTTCTGTGGTTGCCTTACCGGTCACATGAATCAGCTTGCCCTCGTTGTTGGCATCAACCTGATCGGCCAGAACGCTTATCACGGCCCCGCCGCCCTCCTTCAGGGTCTTGTAGGTTTTCACTGCCCTACCCTCGTTCCAAAACAGGAGCGGAAAGGCAATAATGAACAGAATAAAACCGAAGATGATCCCTTTGATGGCCCCGCCGATCCGGCTGAACCACGACTGATTGGTGACTTCCGTAAAACTGTCGTCTGACATGGTGCTTCCCTCCCTTCCTAAGTATAATGGATTGTTTGATGGACCATTGTAAAACAAAGCATTGCAATTCCGCAATAACTCTTTGCAGGGTCTGGAGAATTCGCGCAGGTCGTTCCTTCTTATGGGATTGTCATATACCGAGAATCGTCTTTCTACGGTCACTTTAAACACCCCTTGAGTTGCTTCCCGGAAAGCAATGCTGCAATTCCTGCAAAAGGAGTTATAATGTTTTCTTTTACTATCAAGACAGGAAAAACTTGCCTTGATAGAAGCAAGGGCAAAATCAAGCTATTCTCTCGTGGAAACTATTTGAAATTCTTATTATATAGCTTGACAGCTATATAACCAAAAAGTTATATTTAGATATGAAATGGAATGTGGAAATGACTGACGAGTTTGAGGGATGGCTTGAAAGTCTCACAGTTGCGACAAGAACCTCTGTCCTTGTCTCAATAAGATTATTAGAGGAGGCAGGGCCGCTACTGCCGCGTCCGCATTCCGACACATTAAAAGGTTCAAAGTTTGGTAATATGAAGGAGCTGAGAACGCAGCATGCAGGAAAGCCGTTCAGAAGTATTTATGCGTTTGATCCGCACAGAACGGCAATACTTCTGATCGGAGGCTGTAAGGCCGGAGATAATCGTTGGTATAAGAAATATATTCCGATTGCCGATAAGTTATACCAAGAGCATCTGGATTCATAAGAAGGAGACCGAGATGGCAAAATCATTCAGAGAATACTACGATAAACTGCCTGAAACTGATAAAAACGAAATAGAAAAAAGAGTGCAGCGACAGCTTGAAGAAATGCCGCTTGCCGCACTCCGCAAAGCCAGAAATACAACGCAGCAGAAACTCGCAGAAGAACTCAATATTTCTCAGGCTTCCATTTCAAAAATGGAAAACCAGACAGATATGTACATCTCTACAGCACGCCGCTACATTGAAGCTCTCGGCGGCAAATTGCAGGTCGTTGCAAGCTTTCCGAACGGAGAAATAGCCTTGCAGAATTTCGGCGAAATAGAAGCCGAGTAATATTTTCACAGTGTTCCCATGCTCAATATAAGCAACCTCAGCCTGCAATACGGCTCTAAACATATCTTTCGTGACGTCTCCTCCCAGATTCATACAGATGACCGCATCGGGCTGGCCGGAGTCAACGGCACAGGTAAATCCACCCTGATGAAGCTCATCAGCGGATCGCTGGAAAGCGATCCCGGAGTGATCAACCGGGCCTCCTGGTTCACAGTGGCCTACCTGCCCCAAGAAATCTCCATTGAGCTGGGCCAACGCTCTCTGTTTGAAGAAGCGGAAAATGCCTTTGACGAGGCTTTGCAGCAGCAGCAGGAATTTGAGGAGATCAACCAACAACTCGCCAATATTAGCCAGGACAGCCCAGAACTAGAGTCGCTACTGGAACGACAGGGTGAGCTTCAGCACCTGCTGGATGGCCATGATATCTTTATGATTCGCCCCCAAATAGAGCGCATTCTTTTTGGCCTGGGCTTTACCAAGGGTGATATGGAGCGGCCTGTGGCAGAGTTCTCGGGTGGCTGGATCATGCGTCTCCTGCTAGCCAAGCTGCTCCTCCGTAAACCGGCCTTGCTCCTGCTGGATGAGCCCACCAACCATCTGGATCTGGACTCCCTGACCTGGCTGGAAGAGTTCCTTCAGCAATATCAAGGGGCCATGATGATCATCTCCCATGATCTTTCTTTTCTTGATCGGGTGACGACCAAGACCTGGGAGCTCAGCCTTGGCCGCTTAACCAGCTATAAGGGCAATTACTCAAAATATCTGGTGGACAAGGCCCAACGCATGGAGCTGGAACGGGCAGCCTATGATAATCAGCAGGCCATGATCAAGCAGGAAGAGCAGTTCATCATCCGCTTTCGGGCCAAATCCACCAAGGCCAAGCAGGTCCAGAGCCGGGTCAAGCAGCTGGATAAACTGGTGCGGCTGGAACTGTCCGAGAGCGAACGCACCATCCACTTTTCTTTTCCGCCTGCCAAGGCTTCGGGCCGGGATATTCTTGAGCTGGACAACGTCAATAAATCCTTTGAGGACAAGCAGGTCTTCCGGGATGTCTGCCTGAATCTCCAACGCGGTGATAAGCTGGCCGTGGTCGGGGTCAACGGGGCAGGTAAAACCACCCTGCTCAAGATTATGGCCGGACAGGAACCATCTGACGGCGAAATCCGCCTGGGTCATAATGTGGTCCTCACCTATTTCGGCCAGCATCAGGCCCAGGAACTCTACGGCGAGTCAAGTATCTTGGACACCGTCTACCATGCGGCCAAGGACATGACCGTGACCAAGGTGCGTTCGCTGCTCGGGGCCTTTCTCTTTTCCGGCGATGAGGTGGACAAAAAAGTGCAGGTGCTGTCCGGTGGGGAAAAGAGCCGGGTGGCCCTGGCAAAGATGCTGGTCAGGCCTGCCAATCTCATGCTCCTGGATGAGCCCACCAACCATCTGGACATCACTTCTCAGGGGGTTCTCCAGGAGGCAATGGCCCAGTACGAGGGCAGCATCATCGTGGTTTCCCATAACCGGACCTTTGTGAACTCCTTTGTCAATAAGGTGCTAGAAATCCGAGATGGCCGGGCGATTCTCCATGAAGGCAATATTGATGATTACCTCGCGGCCCGCAAAGGGATCGAAGAGGAAAAGCTTGCCGGAAAAAAAAAGAAAAAAACGCAAAAAAGTCTAAAAAGCGCTCCTGTGAAAACGGTGCAGGCCCCCGTAAGCTCAGCTGACCGCAAGGAAGACCGACGGAAACGGGCGCAAGAGCGGCAGCAGCTCAACTCGCAGATCAAGCCCTGGAAGAACAAGGCAACAGCGGCGGAGAAAGAGATTGAAAAGCTGGAGA
>JBATKL010000511.1:0-1940 GCA_049669385.1 Candidatus Electrothrix sp.
GTTCATGCGTTTTCTCCTTTTACGACAAAACTTTAAAGACAACAGCACGCCCAACTTTGAACAAAGTCAATGGGGTTAATGGGAATGTTGCTGAGTAAATAGCCACCGGTAAAACCGGTGGCTTTAGATTGTGAACCGCCCAAGACGGAAAATCAAAAGGGTCAGACTCGATTAATCTTAGATTAAGCAACAACTCTGTTGCTAAACTGCTTCCTGATGATTGTCAAGGAATAAAGAAACGCCTTTATCAAACAAAACAGAGAGAATACATATTTTTCCTTTCTGCGACAAAGGAATTTCTCCAAGTGAGATAGTTCTATAGATTGCCAAACAACTCCTGTTGTTCACTCAGCCGCTTCGAGCGCATCACCCAACCTCCACAGCCTCAATCGCACTGCCGTCAGTAAGCAGGAGGTAGGACTTCAGCTTGGGCAGTTTCCTGATCTCCGCAAGCTGCGAAACAAAAAGAGGGTCAGAGTAAAATCAAACAAGCCTTAACCCATCCGACCAAAGCATTTTAATCGATTGTAGGGTATACAAAACCATCTCATAAAAGAGGGTTATAATCTGAAAACTTTTTCCGCAAGAGGCAGAAACATTGAACTATGACTTCGACCGAATAAGAGACAAAAAAGGTACCAATTCAGTAAAATGGGAATTCATGGAGTTCCTCGCCAAGGATGCCGACAAGGACACCCTGCCTTTCTGGATAGCAGACATGGATTTCATGTGTCCGCCGCCTCTGCTTGAAGCCATTAAAGAACGTGCCGACAAGTTTACCCTTGGATACAGCATGGCTGATGAAAAATATCACGAGGCTGTCTGCAATTGGATGGAACGACGTTTTAGCTGGAACATAAATGCTTCTGATATATTCATAAGTCCCGGCGTGGTGAATGCTATCAAAAATCTGATCCTTAGCCTGACCGAAGCGGGGAACGGAGTCATTATTCAAAACCCGGTGTATTACCCGTTCTCAGCCATCATTCAGCAGACCGAGCGCACCTTGGTTAATAACGCCCTGATAAACAATGATGGATTCTATGAAATAGACTTTCAGGATCTGCAACTCAAGGCTCAAAATCCGGCAAACAAAATGCTGCTCTTATGCAGTCCCCATAACCCGGTGGGCAGAGTCTGGACTGAGCAGGAACTGAGACAGGTTGCAGAAATATGCCTGGAAAACGACGTTATCCTCGTATCCGATGAAATCCATTTCGACCTGCTCAGAAAAGGCGTCACCCACATTCCCCTTGCCGGACTCTATCCTGAAGAAGACACGATTATTACCTGCACCGCACCAAGCAAGACCTTTAATACCGCCGGGCTACAGATCTCAAACATCATCATCAAAAACAAAACGTTTCAACGAAAATGGTCTGAGATTACAGGCCCGGAACTCTCCTCACCACTTGCTCTTGCAGCAGTAACGGCAGCTTATAACAAGGGGGAAGAATGGTTGGAACAGCTGCTTGCTTATCTGGATGAAAGCTTTTCTTTTATGGATCACTACATCAAGGAAAAAATACCCAAGGCAAAATTCTCAATTCCTCAAGGAAGCTATCTGGCCTGGATTGATTTCAGCCCTTACGGGTATGGCGACAAGGAACTCGACAGAATACTTATTAAGGAGGCCAATGTTCTGCTTGAGCCAGGTACTATATTTGGGCCGGAAGGTTCGGGTTTCCAACGGATTAATATAGCCTGCCCGAAAACTACCCTTCAGCAGGGACTCGAAAGAATATCTACGGCTTTACACGGTTAGCCCGCATTTCTAGCAAGTCGGGAGAGGCAGGGTACACGGCGTATCGTGCCCGTTTATTTAATATTGTCGTAATGTCCACCAATGGCAAAAATCGAGATGCTCTGCTTATCAAAGGTGTAGATCAGGCGATCTTTATGGGAAATCCTTCGTGACCACAGGCCGGTAAGATTATGTT
>JBATKL010000512.1:0-1553 GCA_049669385.1 Candidatus Electrothrix sp.
GCCCCGAAGTTCCCGGCCATAATGACTCTATCCAGATCAGCAAAACTGAGCCCGACTGACTCCAGCAGGGTCTGATAGCCTGCGTACATAGCTCCCTTGGCCCGCATCAGGTTATCCAGATCCACCTCAGTGATGACAATATCTTCCCCGATCAGGGAGTCTCTGGACCAGGCCAGGACATATTCCCAGCCGTCAATTCCCTGCCGAATTCTGGGGGTATCCAAGGTATGGCGGAACTTCCCCTGCTGATCAATCACGCCGTTTTCCAGAAGCTCGGCTACGATGGAGATCAGGCCAGAGCCGCAGATTCCAGAGGGTTTTATATGATCGATGGTCACGATCATGGGATCAAAGGTCTCCGGGTGGATCTGAAAATTCTCAATAGCACCGCTGGAGGCCCGCATCCCGTAGCGAATTCCTCCGCCCTCAAAGGCAGGGCCAGCAGAGCAGGCCGCACAAACCATCCAGTCCTGATTGCCCACCACGATTTCACCGTTGGTGCCGATGTCGATGAAGAGGCTCACCTTATCCGACTTGGCCATCTGGCAGGCATGGACTCCGGCCACGATATCGCCACCCACATAGGAGGCAATACAGGGATAGAGAAAAAGACGCATGGAGGGGTGGGCATGGATTCCCAGCTCAGCAGCCTTGGTCAAAGGAAACCGGCTGACACTGGGCACGTACGGAGATTCGCGAAGATATTTCGGGTCCAACCCCAGCAAGAGATGCGACATGATTGTATTGCCAGCCGCCATCATATAGGCAATATCTGTGGGAGATATAATCAATTCGCGACAGATCTCTTCGATGATTGTATTGATGGTACCAACCACCTTCTCCTGAAGGCCTTTCAAACCGCCAGGTCGGTTCGCATAAACAATGCGCGAAATCACGTCTTCACCGCAGCTGATCTGTCCGTTGTAGCCAGAGGACTCGGCCAGGATCTCACCGTTATTCAGGTCAACCAAGACCCCGGAACAGGTCGTGGTGCCGATATCCACGGCCAGCCCGTAGAGCTTGGAGGTCGTATCACCTGCCTCCACATCAATAATTCTAAAACCACCTTGGTTACGACGGAGCAGGAGCAGGGTGATCTTCCAGTCCGATTCACGCAACACAGCAGGCAGGTATTTGATCAACTCGGGATGGTCATAGGAAGGCTCCCCAACATGGTCAGGAAAAGCCTGCTTGATCCCTCGCATCACCCGGTCCATATCAGAGATATTATCCTCCAGTGAAGGCGGGTTAAGTTTCAGACAGAGCTTGCTTACCGGTGGCTCAATTTCCCAGCTGCCGATCAAGCTATCCAAGGCCTTGGCTGAAATAGTACGAGTGGTTTTGGGCTTGCGCTTCAGGGCCTTGCCGCTCTTGGTGGTCATCTCTGGAACCATAACCTCCAGATCCGACTCCACTGTGGATAAACAGGCCAAACGATAACCCTTACCCCAGTCTTCTTGCTTGAGATTGGCCTTGTCCGAACGCACCTCCCCTTTATTGACAACCACCTTACATTTGCCGCAGATCCCGTCTCCGCCACAATAGGCATGGAT
>JBATKL010000513.1:0-3883 GCA_049669385.1 Candidatus Electrothrix sp.
CCAGTGGCGCGGGATGAAATCAACTCCGTCTCCATTGCCGGTAATACCACCATGACCCATCTGCTCCTGCGCTTGGATCCGAGCAGCATCCGTCGTGCCCCTTATGTCCCGACCAGCACCTTTTTTCCTTCTTTTCGAGCTCGTGAGATAGATCTTGATCTCTCAGACACCTGCGCTTCCTTGGTCTATCCAGCTATTTCCAGCTATGTGGGTGGGGATATCGTGGCCGGGGTCATGGCTTCAGGTATGTACCGCTCAGAGCAGCTGACCCTATTTATTGATGTGGGGACCAACGCGGAAATTGTTATCGGTAACCGGGATTGGTTGGCCTGCGCAGCCTGTTCGGCTGGTCCGGCTTTTGAGGGCGGCGGCATTACCCATGGAATCCGGGCCGTAGAAGGAGCGATCAGTGATTTTAGTCTGAATCCAGAAACCCTAGAGCCGATGAATATCACAGAGGGAGGCAAGGCCCCTATAGGAATATGCGGTTCTGGTTTGTTGATTATCGTGGCAACCCTGTTTGAATACGGTGTCCTCAATCAGAGCGGGAAATTCAATCCACGAGATCATCCTCGTATCCGCAAAGGACGAAGCGGGCAGGAGTATGTTTTGGCTTGGGAGGATGAGTGCGCTGCGGACCATGATATCGTGATCAACGAAGTGGATATTGAGAATTTTATTCGGGCCAAAGGGGCTATTTTTGCCGGGATTACCACGGTGCTCCAGCAGGTTGGTTTGCAGGTGATTGATCTGGAGCGGATCATTCTTGCTGGCGGCTTTGGCTCTTATATCGACCTAGACAGCGCAATGAGTGTCGGCCTGCTTCCGGAAGTGGACCCAGAGAAGATACTGTATCTTGGAAACGGTTCCTTGGCAGGAAGCTGGATGTGTGAACTCTCCAATCATATCCGTAGGGATGTTGTCGAGGTGGTTCGGAAAATGACCAGTTTTGAACTTTCAGAAGTTCCTGGTTTCAAAGATCAGTATATGGCCTCTATGTTTTTGCCCCATACAGATCTCGACCTATTCCCCGGTATTGCACAGCGCGTAAGAGAAAATAAAAAGGAGTGAGGCCATGCGTATATGTTTTTCGTTGATATTTTTTGTGCTGATTGTGCTGATCAACGTTGAAGGGAATTTCTGATGAAAACCTATCGTTGCTCGGTCTGCGGTTATCTCCATTCAGGAGGCCTTGATGTTCATTTCTGTCCGGTTTGCAATGCTACAGCTGATCTCTTTATGGATTATACAGCAGTTGACCGGGATAAACCGGGGAATTGGGATATCAGGACGGTGCGGATGATCAAGGCGATGGCGGAGACAGGAGAACCGTTTCGCGAAGGCAAGGGAACTTCAAGGATGTTTCTGAATATGGATGACTTGATTTTTCGTCCTGCCATGATTGCCAAATTGCCGCTCTCTGAGACGATTGAGGTGACGACTGAGCTTGTGCTTGGAAAGGCAGCTCAACAACCTATTATTCTGAAAACACCAATTCTCAATGCCGCGATGTCGTACGGGGCCTTAAGCAAAGAAGCAAAGATGGCCTTGGCTCTGGCTTCGTCTCAAGCAGGAACCATCGCCAATACCGGAGAAGGGGGAATGTTGGATGAGGAGCGGGAGCTTGCCCGGTATCTCACCTTGCAGTATGCTCCGGGTCGTTTTGGGATTACACCGGAGCGGCTGTTGTTAGCCGATATGGTGGAGATAAAGCTTGCTCAGGGGGCGCATCCTGGGGCAGGGGCGCGGTTACCCGCAGCAAACGTCAGTGTTGATATTGCTGCTGTTCGGAGAATTCCTATAGGAGAGGCAGCAAGTTCGCCAGCAGTCCATGCGGATATACGGAGTGGCAGGGAATTATCTGCGAAGATTTTTGAACTCCGTGAGCTTACCCAGGGAAAGCCCATTGCGGTAAAAATAGCCGGGGGACATCTGGAGGATGACCTGAAGGCCATTTTTCGTCAGGAGTATATTCCTGATGTCTTGGTCATTGATGGCGGTGAAGGCGGGACTGGTGCCGCCTCTGTGACTATGAAGGATCATGTCGGGCTACCCTTGGTTTATGCCTTGCCGAAAGTTGTTGATTTTCTCCGGCGGGAGGAGCTCTTTCATCGGGTAACCCTGATCGCGGCAGGCGGTATCCGGCATGCTGGAGATGTTGCCAAGGCTCTTGCTTTGGGGGCTGAGGGCGTCTACATGGGCGGGGCATTAAAGATTGCCTTAGGCTGTACCTATCTTCGCCAATGTCATCTCGGCAATTGCCCGCATGGGATTGCAACTCAGGATAAAAAATTGCGCAAGCGGCTTGATGTGGAGCAGGGGGCAGCCCGTATTGCTCAGTTTATCAAGGCCACGACAGAGGACGTGAAATCCGTTGCCCGGAGCTGCGGTAGGGATTCTGTCCATGATCTTGATCGAACAGATTTGGCGGCTCTGCATCCTGAGTTGGCGAAAATTACCGGTGTTGAACCAGCCTAACCTGATTGGCGCATTTTTTATGCTTTCTCAATTTTCATCCATGCTTGTGGCCTTGTTACTGGTTATTGCCGGTGCAACTCTCCTTGTGATGATTGAAATGACCGGGAAAAAAGGAGATGGTCACCAGGGAAAGAAAAAAAGGATTCGTCGCCTCTTCGGCTATCTCCTTTTCTTCCTTTTTGCGGTTGTCGTGGCTCTTCTGCTTCATAATGCCGGTGGTTTTGATTACGAGGGGATTATGTCCGTCTGGGAGGCCGTACATATTGTGCTGGCATTGCTCCTGCTCGCTCTTATCCTTATCAAGTTGTTTCTCATAAAACTGCATGTTCAAAGCAGTTTCAGGTTGATTTTAATAGGAACTTCAATATTTGGTTTCATTTTCGTCCTGATCGGCGTTACAATAGGATACTATATCTTTCATCCCTCAGGATTTCGTTCTGCGACTGAGGTAAAAAGACGATGGTCGCCTCGGAGTATTGCATCAGATCCCCATCTTATGGGGAGGAAATGCAGCAAATGCCATTCGCTTGAGCGGATTTTTCTACGTTTTAAAGAGCGACAAGATTGGCAGCAGACTGTTCAGAGGATGGCGGAATTGGATTATCCCTACATCAGCAAGGCTGATGTTGAGCGCATTACGGATTATTTGATCGAACAACAGCAACGAAGAGAAAAGAGTACAGATCATCGAAAAATTGGAAAAAATCTGGTCTCGAGAAAATGCGGGATATGCCATGACCTGACCAGAGTCTTCAGTGCAAATAAGACAGCACCGGAATGGGAAGAGACCATCGATAATATGGTTGAACTGCTCGGCGTTGCAAATTTTCTTTCTCCTCAGGAACGAAATGATATTGTTATATTTCTTGGGAGTCGGCAGGGCAGCAGAGTGCAGGGCAAGATTTCAAACGAGACCAAGAAAGTCGAAGCACTTGTTGCCCGTAAATGCAGTGCTGGCTGTCATGCTCTGGATAGAGTGTTGCGAGTGGAAAAAAATCCGCAGCAATGGAGAGCAACTGTTGAGAGTATGGAGGCGATAACCGGTGATCCCACGTTCCTCTCTGAACAGGAAAAGGATATTATTATTGATTGGCTGCTTCATCGGAAGCAGCCTCTTGCTCAAGAGAAAACGGTGAATGCAGAATTTTCAGAGTTGCCGGAAGATGGACATGCGCTTATCTCTGGCAAATGCATATCATGCCATGATTTGGAGAAGCTCTTTCAGGGCCGCATCAGGGAGGGAGGTCATTCCTCTGGAGAAGCCAAATGAGATTGATCCTGCTCTGGAGTCTCGGGATTGTAACCGTATGTGGACGAGGATAATCCGAGCCCGTTCCGGCAAATCGCCCGAGCAGATAAAAAAGGAAAGAACAAGGTAGGTGTTATGCATCCCCATTTTTCATCA
>JBATKL010000514.1:0-2666 GCA_049669385.1 Candidatus Electrothrix sp.
GTATATCGGAGGATTGAACATAGATATCTCCGAATACAAGGATTACCCAGCCACCACCTATTTTGTTCCCTGGGCCGCGCATATCCAACTCAAAGACGGTACCCCGGAGGAATACATTCATCCTATAGAACAGGAACGCCTCTGTGCGTTGATCGCCGAACAGGACAGCGTCAATCCTGAACAAGCCGATCTGAAAGAACAGATAGGCCGGATGCTGAAAGCACCGAGGTTTGACATCAAATCGCCGAAATAATTACTGATCTTGCCTCGCCCCTGAAAGGGCGGGCTTGGATCAAAGACATTAATGAGTCTGTTGATTATCCTGCTTGCGCATCCAGAGCTAGCTTAACTGTTTAAAATATCGTTACTTAATTTACAGTAAAGGCTTGACAGCGCAAATGGCGCATGTTATATATTTAGCTGATATTAAACAGCTAATCCATAGCAAGGTCGCACCGCATGTACAAGCCAACAAGTCCCCAATTAACTCTTACAGAGCCGATTTTTCAGATGCCAGACATCTTGCCGAAAGATGACTGGTCGTTTATCTACAAAGAGAAAATTTGGCCTCTTATTGACGAAAATCAGTTCAAGCATCTTTACTCGGAAGAGGCCGGGGCACCAAATATTTCGATCAGGTTGAAACTGTCTCTGCTTATTTTTATGGCTCTGGAGCAACTCAACTGGCGGCAGGTTGAGTTTATGTTTATGCGCAGAATCGACTGGATTAATGCAACTTACTCAGAATTCGGACAAACCTTTATTGACCATACCACGTTATTTAAATTTTACCAGCGGCTCGCAGATGATGACTCCACTTACCAGCTTTTTGCCGATCTGACCAATAACTTTATTAAGGTTTGTGGTGTTTCGAAGAAAAAACAACGTGTTGATTCTTTTTTCATGCTTGGCTGGCTTGCAACACTTTCCCGTTATGGCCTATTCAAGGAAACCATCAGGAGTTTTCTTCAGGCATTACGAAAGCATAAGCCCGGACTGTATGCAGAGGTAAAAGACGAGCTTTCCCTTGATTACTTACAGGATAATTTTGATTTAACAGAAAAAGACAAAGATAAGGCCAAAGGCCGAATCAAAGAAATGGCTAAGGATCTTTACCTGTTAAAAACATCTTTTGAAGATCATCATCAAATCGGGCATTACCAAACATTCAAGACACTGGCCCAGGTATTTGACCAGCAATGTGCTGTTAAATCTGAAGATGATCTTTCCACCTCCAATGATGTTGACTCAGATAAAGAAATTATCGAAATAACAGAGAATATAGATTCGACTGAGCCTGAGATAGAAATACGGGAAAAGCCGGTGGGTGATAAAATTATATCCAGCCCGCATAATACCGATGCTGAATATACGCGTAAAAGAGCACAAACGGTTGTCGGTCATAAAGGATTTCTTACCGAAACATGCGATCCTGAGAACAAGGTTCAATTTATCACTGATGTAAACCTTGAAGCCGCAACTCATGCTGATGCAAAAGAAATATCCTTAATAGAACAACGGCTTGAAGATAATAACCTGAAGCCGGAAGAGCTTTATGGCGATGCTGGTTTTGTCAATGGACAATCAATCCTGGAGGCGGCAGAGAGAAGTATAGAGCTGGCAGGTCCCAGCTCTGGACGATCACAGAGTATAGAGGGCTTTGCTGATACAGAACGCCCCCTTGATATTGCTGACTTTAAAGTTCAAATTGATGATGAAACCAAAGAACTTTCTGTGCTCTCCTGCCCGGAAGCTCAAGTTCCCATTGACCAGCCTCGTAGTGAGAAAACCGGCAAACTTTTGGTTCATTTTAACAGTGATGTCTGTAGATCTTGTGCTTTTAGTGAACGGTGTCCGGTTAAAATTGGTGTTAAAATTGCGACATTAACTGTGGACGAAGCACAATATGCCGGAGCAGCTCGTCATCATCAGTACATGGGTGATCCAGAATACCGCAGAAAATGTGGTATCCGTGCAGGAGCCGAAAGTCTTGTAAACGAAATTGCCAATGCACACGACGGCAGGCAATCACGTCATCGAAACGAAAAAGGATCCAGGCTACAGTTACTGATGGCCGGAATAAGTTGTAATGTGAAGCGATTTATCAATTTTACGCAGAACTGCGCCCAAAATCCATCAAATGTACCGGTATAGGAGGGTTGCGACCCTGTTTCTTTCTATTTTGGGTAAAAAATGCTAAAAATATTGCTTTGTGAGATTGTTTTCTTGAAAAAAACTAAAGAACGAGCATTTTTTGAGAATCACTACTGATTGCAGCTGGTTTTTCTGAACCTATTTAATCAACAGAGTCATATATAGATGATCGAATGATAAAACCCTTCGTACACCTTTACTTTTTCCAGCTGTTTTGCACCTAACATATCAAGAATGGTCTCTTTTCCCACAAGACCCACAAACCACCCCCCCAGTCCGATGACACATCCCTGTCAACCCATGAGGCGATTTCCGCTGCCGTCGTTTACTGAAATTAATAATCAAAGCAGCAACAAGGATAACGATAAAACTAATCCCGGCAGTAAGCAAGAAAATCTTCATCATCCCCCGAAGTCATCCATATAAATACTGTCCTCTTCGACCCCGAGCTCGGTCAGCGTTTTAATCAGGGATTGAGTCATCACCGGCGGACCGCAGGTATAGTACTGAAT
>JBATKL010000515.1:0-1596 GCA_049669385.1 Candidatus Electrothrix sp.
GGTGAAGACTGTGCAAGAGTTTTCTGCCAAGGGGTGATGATTCGTTGTCTCTGCTGATACGCTGAATCAGAAAAAGGCCGCTCTCGTAATATCGGGAGCGGCCTTTTTGCGTTGTTGTAGAGGTGGGAGGGTTTACGCCTTTGCACTATTCCCTTCCTCAAGAAGAAGTAGCCCTCCATCTTCAAAATCAGAAGTCGCCATGTGAATTTTCTGACCAGTAGTCGTTTCCACTGAATAGCTTGCAGCAGCCTTTTTGCTGTGCTAAAAATACCAAGCAGTTGCAGCTGAGCTGACTCTCCAGCACGTTCCTGTTGTTGGACAGCCTGTTCTCTTGAAAAAATATCAGATGAATACAACCTGCCGGACACGGTTCGTACCTCTTGAGCATTACATGAAAAATTTTAACGAAAGCATCAGTTTTATCTGGAGTATTGCAGAGATCCTGCGGGGCAGCTTTAAGCAGTCGGAATACGGGAGGGTGATCCTGCCCTTTACGGTGCTGCGCAGGCTGGACTGTGTCCTGGAACCGAGCAAGGACGCGGTCATGGAGCAGCAGGCCACCCTGTCTGCGGATGTGGACGAGGTTATGCGGGAGACCATGCTCAACATGGCATCAGGCCATAACTTCCACAACACCTCGGCCTTCACCTTTGACAAGCTGCTGGATGATTCGGATAATATCGGGGCCAATCTCAATAATCTCATCAATAATTTCAGTGGAGATGCCCGGGAGATCTTTCTTGATTGCTTTAAACTGCCTGAGCAGATCACACGCCTGGACAAGGACAATCTTCTCTACCTGGTGGTGAGCCGCTTTGCCCAGACCGATCTTCACCCGGATCAGGTCAGTAATTTGCAGATGGGCTATATCTTTGAAGAGCTGATCCGCCGTTTTTCTGAGCAGTCCAACGAGACTGCTGGCGAGCATTTCACTCCCAGGGAGGCGATTCGGCTCATGGTTAACCTGATTTTTCAGGAGGACAGTGATGTCCTGACCCGACCGGGAATTATCCGCAAACTCTACGACCCAGCCTGCGGCACCGGCGGCATGCTGTCGGTGGCAGAAGAGTATCTGCGGGAGCTGAACCCTGACGCCCATCTGGAGGTCTATGGTCAGGAACTCAACGATGAATCCTATGCCACCTGCAAGTCTGATATGATCATCAAGGGCCAGAACGCCCGCAATATCCTGCCGGGAAATTCTTTTACCCAGGACGGGTTGGCTGATCAGCGTTTTGACTATATGCTCTCTAATCCGCCCTTTGGCGTTGATTGGAAAAAGGTACAGGGCCTTATCAAGGATGAGGCGGATTCCCAGGGCTACAGCGGTCGTTTCGGGGCGGGTCTGCCTCGGGTTTCTGACGGCTCCCTCCTCTTTCTTCAGCATATGATTGCCAAGTTCAATACCGACGACAGCGTCTCCCGGCTGGCCATTGTCCTCAACGGTTCGCCCTTGTTCACCGGCGGGGCAGGCAGCGGTGAGTCCGAGATCCGCCGTTGGGTCATTGAAAACGACTGGCTGGAGGCCATTGTGGCCCTGCCCACTGATATGTTTTACAACACCGGCATTGCCACCTATATCTGGGTGCTGACCAA
>JBATKL010000516.1:0-5194 GCA_049669385.1 Candidatus Electrothrix sp.
CCACTGAAACTTATCCTGATAATCGGATATTTATCAAACGTATATCTATCATGGATATACAATCCTTTGAACAACTCTTTGTTACCGGCAAATATTTCAGCGAGCGTATCAAGGAAAAGGCTTTTTCCGAAACGACGAGGCCGAGCAAGAAAGGCGTATTTATAGCTTTCTATCAGTTCAAGAGCCTCTTGCGTCTTATCGATATAAACATAATCATCTTCGATGATTTGACTGAGGGTTGATATGCCGATAGGGAGTTTCATGATACGCACACCATCATATTTTCCTGACAGAACAAACTTTTACGAAAGCTCACCCCGCAAAACACCCAGAACGCCTGTCGTCTCGTAATCCGGTTTATATTCTGGAATAATTTCTTGCAGGACATCCTTGATGCCTTCGGAGTCGTGCAAACTCGCTTTTTCTTGGAGGCGTTCAAGCCCGCTGAACAGATGACTGTAGTTTGCCTTGATATTGTTCAATACCATTATTTTTTCATGCCCGGTTTCGACAATACCTTCACCGTCGGTAATGAGTTCTTCATAGAGTTTTTCTCCCTCGCGCAACCCGGTATATTTGATTTTAATTTCTACGTCAGGTATTCGCCCGGAAAGTTTGATCAGCTCCTTGGCCATATCTACGATTTTGATCGGGTCACCCATTTTAAGGAGAAAGATTTCTCCCCCTTGTCCCATAGCTCCAGCTTGAAGAATAAGTTGTGCCGCTTCCTCAATGGACATAAAGTAGCGGTTGATTTCCGGGTGGGTAACCGTTATTGGCCCTCCCTGCTCAATCTGTCGTTGAAAGAGTGGTATGACCGAGCCGGACGACCCCAATACATTCCCGAAACGGACAGCCATAAAAACGGTGTGGGAAATCGATTCATCGTCATCTGCTTCTTCGTCTTGAGAGAGCAGACATGACGATCCTGAGTATGCCTGCATCAACATTTCAGTCAATCTTTTTGAAGCGCCCATAACATTGGTAGGACGTACGGCTTTGTCTGTGGAGACCAGCACAAATCGTTCAACCTGATTAACGACAGATGTTTCTATCAGGTGTTGTGCGGCAAGGACATTATTTTCCACGGCCTCCCAAGGATTATTTTCGATTAAAGGAACATGTTTGTAGGCAGCGGCGTGGAAAACTACTGACGGTTTATATTGGCTGAAAACCTTTTTAAGGAGCGGTTCATTTTGAATCTTGCCTAATATTGGAACCAGATCACAACAATTGTATTCATGTACCAGCTCCATTTGAATGGTATAAAGATTTTCTTCCCCAGCATCAAAAAGAATGAGCTGTTTTGGAGAGAAGGCAACGACCTGACGACACAGTTCCGAGCCGATTGAGCCTCCGGCACCGGTAATAAGCACCACCTTGTTTTCAAGGTAGCTCCCGATGACAGCGGAATCCAACCGGACTTCTTTTCGGCCTAGCAGGTCTGCGTAGGAAATTTCCCTCATGTTTTTAAGAGAGATCTTGCCATCAATAAGCTGTCCGATGCCGGGGAGTACTTTGTAGGGAAGCTGAGTTTGCTGACAGAGACTCACGATACGTTGCATCTGCGACCCGGTTGCAGAGGCGATTGTAATCAATATTTCCTGAGCTTTCATACGTCGGATATGCTCCGGTAGGTCCTCAATCATACCGACTACTGGTATACTATGAATTCTTTTGGCGATTTTTTTGGGGTCATCATCAACCAGTCCGACAGGAATATAGGGAAGGGTTTGGTTCTCCTGCAGTTCGCGCAATATTTTTTCCGCTGCAGAGCCAGCACCTATCATGAGCAGTCTTTTTTTTGTACCGATATGTTGACAGAGACGCAATGAGCGTTTTTTTTCTGTTTTTTGGTACCAAAAGCGTATTGAAACCCTGTTGCCGGAGATCAATAAAAAGGTGACTAATGCATCAATGATAAAAATTGAGCGAGAAAATCCTTGGAAGTTATGAAGATATGCTGCTGCGGTAACGCTTAATATGCTTGCTGCACATGTTCCCTTGAAAATATTAATGATGTCTGTATAACTTGTATATCGCCACATACCTCTGTACATCCCGAAGCTGTAAAAAGCTAATACCTTTATAAGTATAATAACAGGTTGGATATTATAGAGATTAGAGTTTTTGTACGGTGCAGGGGAGGCGTCTAGGAAACGGATATAGTAAGAAATATTATATGCTGCAATGATCAGCAGCACATCGGTCAGTACAAGTAACCAGAAGTTGAAATTGGTCAGTCGGAATCTCAGATGAGAAAGGCTAAGGAGTACCTTTTCGTGCAGCCAATTAAAATACATATCTTTGGAACAGATAAATGGTGATAATTTTATTTTTGTAACTAGTCATTCCTGTTGCTGCCGAATCAGTTTTACGGAGGAAGGTACAAAATATGAATATTGTCGGGGAGCAATGAATGAAGCTGTTCATTTTCAGACAGGCCCCCTGAGTATTCTCATTTTCGGATCAAGCATTTTTTTTCGGTGTTACGCTATGCTGTGATGCCTCTTTGCTGTTATGATCATCACCGTAACCGTAACCGTAACCGTAACCGTAACCGTAACCGTAACCGTGTTTTTTACGAGTTCTGGAGAGGATAGCCCCTATTGGATTTGCCCTTACCTTTTTCAGGTCTGCTAGTGCTCTGACAGAGGTATGATAGTTGGTGCTATTGGCCCTGACAACAAGTGCAACTCCATCAACATAGCTTGCCAAGATAGCGATTCCACTGGAAGCTGCTACCGGCGGAGCGTCGATCAACACCAAATCAAATTTATCAGCAAAGTTCTTCAGTAATTGCTCCATTTTTTTTGACGAGATTAACTCCGCAGGATTTGGCGGTATCAGGCCGCTGGGAAGAAGAAAAAGATTTTCCTCCGGGGTTGTCATGATTAACTCGTTTGGATCGGCATTTTTATGAAAATAATCGAATAGTCCAGGGGAGTTAGGGAGGTTTAATGCTTTGTTCAGGCGAGGTCTAAAAATATCGGCATCAATCAGCAATACTTTTCTTCCGGCTCGTGCATAAGTCATACCGAGGCCCGCAACAGTGGAGGTTTTTCCCTCTCCCGGAAGAGCACTTGTTACCATAAGGGTTTTGAGGAGATGTTCCTTTCGGTAGAAATCAAGCATGGACTTACTTTCCTGATACGCTCTACTGAAAAGCTTATCCATTTTGCCGCCCAAGGACACCGAAGTTTTCTTTTCAGGAATAGCCCCTATAAGATCCAAGCCTATTAACAGCTCAAGGTCTTGTCGATTCTTAACCGTATTGTCAAAGTATTCGATAAGAAAGCAGGCTCCGGTACCGAGAAAAATACCGAGTACTCCGGCAAGCAGCAGGTTGCGCGGAATGTTCGGGGAGAAAGGAAATTTAGGCGTCTCTGCTTTGTCCACTATTCGGATATTGTTGGCAACAATAGAACCGCCGATGTCTGTTTCCTTTAATCTTTCGAGAAGAACGGCATACATTTGTTTGTTACTTTCAGCTTCTCGTTTTAACACCCCGTACTCAATTGCCTGCTCAGCGATCCTCCGAGCTTGCTTTTTAAAAGATTCTAACGAGTTTTCAATAGCTTTTTCTTTTGTTTTCAGGATATGGCAGGTAATTTCCAAATCCTTGATGACCTTCTTTGTTTCTCCGGAAATTTTTTTCTTGATAAGCGAAAGTTGTGTATTCAGGCGGATTCTTTCCGGATGATTTTGTTTGAATTTTGTGGAAACCCTGGCGAATTCAATGTCAATTTTATTGAATTCTTCTTGTAAACGTTTGATCTGAGTATTTTCCAATACTTCAGGAACGCTACCGGTTTTGTGCAGTTTATCGACCAATCCGCGAATTTCCTGGAGAATCGATTCTTTTTCCATACGCTCCATAACCACCTTTGAAAGATTATCGTTCAGTTCCGTAATCTTGTCATCAATAGTGGTCTGTCTTTTTTCAATAGAAGTCAGTGCTTCCTCCTGCTTATACTTCAGGACATCCATTTCTGATTTTTGGACCTTCGCCTTGAGAATGGATACCTGCTCGGATAACCAAGTGAAGGCATTATTTGAAGAGGCCCTGCGATCTTCAAGGTCATATTCGATATATATCCTTGCGAGTGTATTAGCAAATAATGCGGCTTGGGTAGGATCAGGGTCAGACACCTGCAATTGCATAAGATTGGTGTTGCGCGGAGCCTCTATGGAAATTTTCTCTTCAAAGGCCTTAATAGGATCCGGTTTCATAGGTTCTGTGCCCCCCTCTTGACCTAAGACTAAACCGAAAATTTCCCGAACCTTTAGAACCATATCCTTTCTAAACTGAGAAAGCCCATCGAGCTCCTCTTGTTGAGACAGTTCTTGTACATTAAGAGCTTCCAATACGCGACCAATCACTTTGCGTGAGGTGATGATCTTTTTCTGAGTTTCAAGAAAGTCATTGATTTTAACTTGATCCACGTTTCCAAAATCAACAGGTGCATTATTATTCGGCTCAAGAATCAAGAGAGTGCTTCCTCGGTAAAGAGGAAGCTGTCGCACGGAATACACGCCTGCAAGCAGAATACTCACAAAAAAGATTGCAACGAGATAAGGATATCTCCGGCGCAGAACGAGTAAAAATTGGTGAAGATTTATCTCCTGCTCCTGTATTACAGGCTGTGTCTGATGCGTCATCGTCGTGTTTTTTTATTTTGTGGAAGATGTTTCAATAAAACAGCGGATTTCGCCGAAATAGAGAAAGATTGTCTAATCTTATTAGATAAAAAATGAGCCTGTATTTCACAGGCTCATTTTTTCACAGGGCGATTTTATTGAGCGTTTGTAGTACGGTCAGTTTTTTACCAGAAACTCAGTGGTACCTCAATAACATCTTCAGGTAGAATGAGGGTACTCATTGCTGCTTCGATTTCTTCAACCTTGCCGTTTTTTAAGCGTTTAATGATAGAATTTTTCTGTGCGGCTTTCTTGGTGGCCCCTCCCGCCATAGCTATTGCTTGCAGCAGGGTCAGACGAGGTTCATGAGGAAAGGAACCCGGCTGTTTGACTTCGCCGACTACATGAAAGGAACGAACTTCCGGAACAAAAATTGTGTCGTCGGGTTGCACTGAAGTGTACAGATCAGCTTTTATTTCGACACCCCGACCGTTTTGCAGGCGCTTAATGACAGCATTTTCCGTTGAGCCTTGCAGCGTTGCCCCACCAGCAA
>JBATKL010000517.1:0-4129 GCA_049669385.1 Candidatus Electrothrix sp.
ATAAAAAAAACGACCATTCAGTTCCTCCGATCATATCGGTGCGGACGATTTTCTTCAGAATTGATCCCGGCTTTTACTTTTCAACAGGGGAAACCTGTTGCTATCCTTGTTGATATCAGAAGATTTCGGTAATTTGCGATAATTTTCGAAAAAGATTTTCTGATAAAAATTTTGGCTGCTGATCTGCTTCAGGATGGAAATCCTGACAACGGGATCTGTCTGCGCAGCCGTCCTGCAACTGGAAAAAAGACACTGAAGAGAATTTTTTATGAATGTATATTTAGATAATTGTTGTATGAACAGGCCCTTCGATGATCAATCCGATCGTCGTATCCGATTTGAATCCGAGGCTGTTAAGGTGATCCTGTCGTTTTGTGAACAGCGGAGCTGGCATAATATTTCCCAGTTTGAAATTGATCAGATTCCTGATGAGGACAGAAGAAGGAAGCTGCAACTCCTCAGTGGGCAGACAGACGATGTCATTAAGATAGACAAGACAATCTCCGTCAGGGCAAAGGAGTTTGAAGAAAAAGGAATACAGGCCTTTGATGCGTTGCATCTTGCCTGTGCCGAAGATGGAGCAGATGTCTTTTTGACAGTGGATGATAATCTGTTGAAGCAGGCATTGGGCCTTGAGGACTTGAGAGTGAAGGTCGACAATCCCGTCATTTGGCTTATGAAGGAGGGTGTAGCATGAAGATAACAGACGGTAAGGTGCAGTGGACAGGGATTGAGGCTGGGAGCAAAAATGTCAGCGCAATTGAACTCATTCGTTATCTCCAGCAGGTGGACCCCGGTTCTGGGGACTATGTGCAAGAGCGGCAGGAATGGCAGCAGGAGTATTCTGTCGATATGCTGCTGGGCGCTGTTGAGCAGGGGTAGCAGCTCGAAATCCTATACCTGCGCTGCAAGAGGCGGCTTGCAAGCCGCCTTTACATCTCTCTTATTCCTTCCTCAAGGTGTGTTCTTGATCACAGATCTTTCCTATCGGGCAACCCTCATATCCTGCTTAGCAATTATCTTTCTGTATCAGCTCGTACTACTTGCCAACATGCGGTAGAAACTGAAAACAGGGGAGAGGATAAGCATTGATTTAATCCGGCGGTACATGGTACACCTGAGAAGGATACATTTTGATGAGGAAAAATGAAATACGTCCCGGCGGGACGTTGCAAACATAGGCCGCCTTTTTAGCGGAGGATCGGATTTAAGGACAAGACCATGAAAATAACCAAACAAGAAGTAGAACGGGTGGCCGCGCTGGCTCGCCTTGAATTGACTGAAGATGAAATTGAGAACCTGACCCCACAACTGGATCACATCCTCAGCTATGTGGCTAAGCTGGATGAACTGGACACCGAGGGGGTGCCGGTGACCACCCATACCCAGAGCGTGACCAATGCCTTTCGGGAGGATGAGGTGAGGGAGTCCCTGCCGCGTGAGAAGGCTTTAGCCAATACGGCTCAAGAGAACGGCGAGTCTTTTGTGGTGCCCAAGGTTGTGGGCTGAGTGGAAGATCCCCGTTCGGTGCGGGATTGTAGGGGCAGACCTGCGTGTCTGCCCGGCATAACAGGGCGAACACATAGGTTCGCCCCTACAGCAGCCAGCATAAGGTGTTGCTTGAAGGTTGCCCTCAGACCACCTCATAATATCGCTGGCCAGCACAGGCCCGGCAGAGGATTTTTCCGTCCTGCTCCACGTCTCGGCTATCCTGGACATGATCGCCACATTGTTTGCATTGCACCCGACGTTGGGGACGGCCTGGCATATCGCAATCCGGGATGATAGCTTTCACCTCCTGCACGGTAAAGAGTTCTTCTTCTGGCATGACCTTATAAGCAGCCAGCTGCCGTTGGTATTTCTCGCTGATCTCTGGGCAGTATTTTTTCGAGAGCTCACGGGATTCCTCCCGTGCCGTTATTCGGACCGCCTTGCCGCTCTCCAGGTTCACAAAGGTGGCTGCCATGATCCCGAAATCCATCCAGCGCATAGAACGCTTGCCTAGGCTACACCCGGTGACTGATTGAATAGCGTCGGTGGCACAGCGATCAATCTCCACCAGCACATAGAGTTTTTTTCGATCCGCACCCTTGGGATCATCTATATTGATGCGCTCAAGGCCCAGCATGGACATGCGCACTCCAATGACCTGACCTGCACAGATATGGCCGTGGATTTTTGTTGAGATATCTAAAAGTTCATCAAAGGATTCCATGATTATTCACTCTTCTTCATCGGTTTCGCTCGTTTCACCATATTCACTATATTCACCATAGGCCGCCAACCTGCTCCGTAACTCCTCACACCCTAGATCGGTCTTGGCGGAAAAAAGGAGGCGGTCTGCCGGAGCGAGATTCAGGGCCGCATCCAGGGCCGCAGCCTGTTTGCTCTGCTGGTTTTTCGAGAGCTTATCCGCCTTGGTGTAGACGGGCAGGGCAGGGATGTTGTTATACTGCAACCAGTCCAGCATCTCCCGATCCGTTGCCTTGAGTTCGTGCCGCAGATCAATAATGACCACCACGCAGGCCAAGGTTTCCCGTTCCAGCAAATAGCCGCTGATTAACTCTTCCCAGCCCGAGCGTATTTTGCGGCCTACCTGAGCAAAACCGTAGCCGGGCAGATCCACCAGGTACATCCGCTCTTTAACCTCAAAAAAGTTCAGGCTCTGGGTCTTGCCCGGTTTGGAGCTGGTCTTGACCAAGCTTTTACGATTGATCAACTTGTTGATCAGGCTGGATTTGCCCACGTTCGAGCGACCGGCAAAGGCGATTTCCGGGTAAAGAGGGTCGGGCAGCCGTTTCAGGCTGAAGACCGAGTCCGTAAAGGATACCTCGTTGAAGTTCATCATTGCTTTGCGGCTCCTCAGGGCCGTGGGGTACGGGTGCGCGAAATTTTTTTCGTTGTTGCGTTCATCAGGGGGGAGACAGTTGACGTTGTTCACATCACCTGTTCAAATCACCTTGTTCAGGGAATACTCAATAATGCCCTCGGCCCCGATCTTTTTCAGCTGCGGGATCAGATCGCGGACCTGATGCTCGGAGATGACCGTTTCCACAGAAAACCAAGGCTGCTTATAGAGACGGGCCACCGTGGGTGCCGTGACGCTGGGCAGGATCTCCAGAATCTCTTCAAAGCGCTCTTCCGGTACATTCATCTTCAGTCCAACGATCTTGTCCGCCCGCAGTGCTCCTTGCAGGAGCATGGCGATATGGTCGATCTTATCTTTTTTCCAGGAATCTTCCAGGGCTTGATGGCTGGCGATCAACTGGGTGTTAGACTGCATCAGCTCGTGGATGACCCGCAGCCCATGGGCTCGAATGGTGGCCTCGGTCTCGGTGACCTCGACAATGGCGTCAGCCAGCCCAGAAACAGCCTTGGCTTCAGTGGCTCCCCAGGAAAAGGAGATATCCACGTTTAATTTCTTCTCTTCAAAGAACTTACGAGTGACATTGACCAGCTCTGTGGAGATGCGCTTGCCGTCCAGCTGTTCCACTGTGGTGATCTCAGAATCACCAGGTACAGCAATGACCCAGCGGGTCGGCCTGTTGCTGACCTTGGAGTAGATCAGCTCCTCAACCACGACCACGTCTGAGCCGTTTTCCATTGTCCAGTCTTTGCCGGTGATTCCGGCGTCCAGCATGCCGTCTTCAACATAGCGGGACATCTCCTGGGGGCGGCAGATGTAGACGGACAGTTCCGGATCGTCCACCTCGGGAAAGTAATTTCTGGCCGCCATTTTGATCTTCCAGCCGGATTTTTCAAACAGGGCAATGGTTGCCTTTTCCAGGCTACCTTTGGGTATGCCTACCTTTAATACACTCATAATATCCTCAATAATTGTAAACCGGCGTAAGGGCGGTTCGCGAACCGCCCCTACTTGGGACGGGATTAATAATAACGGGGTAGGGGAGAGTCACGAATCGTCCCTACAGAGATCTGTACAGGTCAACCGTACACCTTGGCCGGATCAAAAACCGGCTCTGCAATAATCTCTAGTTCATCACCGTGTATCCGGCGGAAGAAACAGCTGGCATAGCCCTTATGACAGGCTGCGCCGCCGAGCTGCTCCACCTTGAAGACCACGGTGTCTTGGTCGCAGTCCACTAGGATTTCTTTGACTATCTGGATA
>JBATKL010000518.1:0-8581 GCA_049669385.1 Candidatus Electrothrix sp.
GCATTAGGTTACGGTGATATGTATCCTTCCGTTGAATCAAGAAAATATGTTATGCTTGAAGTTTCTATCGGTTATATCCATATGAGTTTATTAGTCTCTCTTGTCTTAAAATACTTAGAAAAAGGAATACATCGTGAAGGAGTTTCTCTGGCTACCAACTTAAGGCTGGACAGCCTGCAACATTCAGTAACCGAACTTGAGAAAAAGGGGGTGAGAAATCATGCCACTGCCTCAACAGATCAGTGAACAGGAATATCTGGACGTTGAACGCCTCAGTGACGTGAAGCACGAATTCATAGACGGCTCTGTCTGCGCAATGGCAGGAGCCAGTGCTGATCACGGCAGAATAGCTGGCAATCTGTTTGCCGCTTTCCTGCGCCATCTTCAAGAGAGCAAGTCGTCATGTGAATCTTTCCAGGCTGACATGAAGGTAAAAATCGGGAAAAGTTTTTTTATCCCGATGTGCTTATCTCCTGTGAATAGGAAGAAAACGACTATAACCGCAATGCGCCGCTGCTCTCTTCTTGCAAGCTTTTCAAAAAAATAAGTATAATTGCCTATCACTATAACTGAACGGAGCAGGCCGATGAAAAGCATAGAACTCACAGTGCAGATCCCTGAAGACATACTCTACACCCTGAATGAAACGAAGAAAGAGTTCACCCGAAAGATGAAGCTGTATGCAGCCGGGGAATTGTACAGGCTGGGAAAACTGTCGATGGGAAAGGCTGCGGAGCTTGCAGGGATGAATAAAGTCGATTTTCTGTTCGAGTTGGGCAGGTACGATATCCCCGCAATAAATTACGACGAAGACGACTTCGGGGAAGAGATAGCGCAGGTAATGGACCTATGATTATCATCGCTGACTCCTCGCCCTTAATCACCCTTGCCCTGATCGACAAATTGGCTGTCTTGGAAAAGCTGTACAGAGAACTGTATGTCCCTGCTGCTGTTTTTCAGGAAGTTACCCAGGCAAAAAAGCCCTTTGCCGAAACACTGAAGTTGTTTCTGGACGGCAGAACAAAGGATGTATCCAATAAGCTGGCGGTGGAGATGCTGTCCAACGATGTAGGAGCCGGGGAGGCGGAAGCGATTGTTATGGGGCTGGAACAACGTCCCTCCGTTGTCTTGATTGACGACTTGAAGGCGAGAAAATTTGCTAAAATCAATGGACTTGATGTCATCGGCTCTATGGGAATCTTGCTGAAAGCCAAGAAAGCGGGGCTGGTAGAGGAGATCAAGCCGCTGATCGCAACCCTGCTGCTGCATGATATAAGGATTAGTACAAAAATAATAGAGATGACTCTACAGGCGGCACAGGAAAGATAATCCATGCCCCTGCCGCCACAACAATCGCAACAGCAGATATCTGAGACTGTTAGTGGAAGATATCTACGCTCGCGTAATGAATGATGAGATGCGGGATCACAGAAAAGGCGATTAAGCAGAGATCTTCTGCATACGTCCCTTCCCCACTGTAAATCTGTTTCTTTTCTGCCTTGCCTGTCAATCTCCTTGTCTTTTTGATTTTCCTGCTGTACATTCAGGCATTTTTTATCGAAAGAACAGGTACGGCAATGCGTCGTTTTATTTTCCACAGGAGCTATAATGGAGCAGGATAAGATCAGAAACGTGGCGATTATCGCCCATGTTGACCACGGTAAAACCACACTGGTTGACAAATTATTTCATCAAAGCGGTATGTTTCGTGACAACCAGGATGTGGCTGAACGCCTTATGGACTCCATGGATCTGGAACGTGAGCGCGGCATCACCATTGCCTCGAAAAACGGCTCGTATACCTACGGCGATTATAAGATCAATATCATCGACACACCTGGACATGCCGATTTCGGTGGGCAGGTAGAGCGCGTCATGCGGATGGCCGATGGTGTTGTTCTGTTGGTGGATGCACAGGAAGGCCCCATGCCCCAGACCTTTTTCGTCGTGAAAAAGGCCTTGGCTGCCAAGCTGCCCATCCTGGTACTGGTGAATAAGATCGACAAGGACGGAGCCCGCTGTGAATGGGTCGTAGATGAGGTTTTTGACCTGCTGGCCCGCCTGGAAGCTCCTGATGAAACATTAGATTTTCCGGTTATTTACGGTTCCGCCAAAAACGGATATATGGTGAAAGATCCTCATGATCCTATTGTACCGGGGCAGGGTATGGACTTGATATCTGAAATGATTGTCAATCATGTGCCTCCTCCTCCCGGAGACGCCAATGCCCCCTTGCAGCTTCAGATCAACACCATTGATTACTCCCCCTATCTGGGTAGGCTGGGTATCGGTCGTGTGGCCAACGGCACTCTGCGCCTGAACGAAAGTATTGTCGTATACCGTCGTGACGGTTCTGTCAAACCGGTGCGGATCTCAAAAATATTCGGCTTTGTCGGCGACGCACAGGTTCCAGTGGATACTGCCTATGCCGGTGACATTATTGCGGTGGCCGGAATGGAAGATGTCACTGTCGGGGTTACCTTTACTGATCCTGATAATCCTCAGCCTCTGCCGCTGATCGAGATTGATCCACCGACCATTTCTATGCATTTTATTCCCAACGACTCGCCTTTTGCTGGTCAGGACGGAAAATTTGTGACCTCCCGTCATCTGGACGAGCGTCTGAGCAAAGAGACTCTGGCGGATGTGGCCCTGCATGTGGAACCGCTTACCGACGGAGTTGGCTTTCGGGTCTCTGGTCGCGGCGAGCTGCATCTCTCCATCCTGATTGAGAAAATGCGCCGGGAAGGCTATGAGTTCCAGGTTACCCGTCCCCATGTCATTATGCGGGAAGAAAACGGCAAGACCATTGAACCCTATGAGTCACTGACCGTTGATGTGGATGAACAGTACCAGGGTGTGGTTATTGAGAAACTGGGAAAACTCAAAGGCGTGCTCAGCGATATGCAGGTGACAAACGGGATGTCCCGGATGATTTTCAAGATACCTACCCGAGGATTACTCGGCTACCGCTCCGAGTTCATGACCGATACCCGGGGAATGGGGGTGATGAACTATGTCTTTGCCGAATGGGGTCCCCATGCCGGTGAGATTCAGAATCGCCAGAACGGGGTTATGATCGTTAAGGAAAACTGCACCAGTGTGGCCTTTGCCCTGTTCAATCTTCAGGAACGCGCCACCCTGTTCATCAAACCGGGTCAGGAACTGTACAAGGGGCAGATTATCGGTGAAAACTGCCGTCCGGCAGACTTGGTGGTTAATCCGGCCAAAGGCAAGAAGCTGACCAATATGCGGGCCTCGGGTTCGGATGAGGCAGTTATACTTACCCCTCCCCTTGACATGAGCTTGGAAGACTGCATATCATATATCAATGATGATGAGCTGGTTGAGGTGACTCCCAAGATTATTCGTTTGCGGAAGCAGAAGGACGCCAAGATTCGGGCGTAAAGAATTTTCAGGGGCCGGGATGACAGGAGGGACACGGCATGCCGTGTCCCTCCTTCATAATACAAAACCATGCAGGGTGGAAAAATGAATGAATTGCTTATATTTACCATCTCCTTGATAAGTGCTCTGGCAGTCGTTGTTCTGGTCCCGAAACTGCTCCAACGCAAGGGTATTCATTGCATGCCCTGACTGTTGATGTACAGCTCCGCAGGCGTGGGGTTCTTTGTTTATATCAGCTTAAAGGCAGTGTTCTGAAAATTTGAGAAATAATTTGAGAAATAATTTGAGAAATGATCTTGAAAGAATATGATGATATTAATTTCGCAGGCGATAATCCATGGCAAACATTGCAGGCCGTAAGCAGCCTGTAGGCAGATTATAGAATAATAACCCGCAAAAAAAGGACCGCTCCCTGCGGGCCCCCGCCACAATCTGACCGCCATTACCAGCCATTATCATGAGTCTCAAAGTCCCCTGCTTTCTTTTTCTTGCAAAATAGTTTACAGTATATTTTTATACAATTTTCTGTGCGGTTCAAGGCCACCATCAGGTTGTGATCAGTTTTCAGAGCATATCGCGCTCCTCGCTCAGATAAAGATGAAAGAGCAAGGCGAGATCGACTGTAAAAACTTCGTCAAACGAAAACAGCATCAGAATCGGCATCTGTCATCAATATCCGGGGATTGAAATATCCCTCTGCCCGGTCGTGATTATGTTAAGCCCTTGCAGGCTGGACGACAGGAAAGGAGAATTATCTTAATGCTGGTTATCTGCGAAGATTGTGCGAAAAAATATTCCATTGATGAAAAACGGCTTAAAGTTCCTAAGGTAAAATTTAACTGTCGAGCTTGCGGTCATATTATTATCGTAGAGAAGCCGAAGAGCATTGAGGGCGACGATCCGATCCCTTCAGGACCTTTTTCTGATCCTGATCCTGAGACTGATGTTCATCAGGACGCAACTGATCAGGATGCGAGAGAGACAAAAAGCAACGATCAAGACAGGAAAACGACTAGCACGTCTGCTGCCGATTCGTCACCCACGGTCCGGGCAGCTCTCAGGCATTCGGCTGCTGCAACCGGTAAAGGTGCTCCCTTTTTTATTTATCTCTTAGCAATCATGCTGGTCGGTCTTCTGGTCATCAGTACCATCTTTGTTCATTTCTATCTGAATATTATTCCCGACGTCCTCCAGCAGCAGCTCGAATTGCGCAGCCGTTCTCTGAGCGAGTCATTAAAAGGGACAATCAGAGCCCCTCTGTCAAGAAAAGACTATTTAACCGTGAACCGGGAGGTGAAGCGGGCCAGTAAGCTTTCCGGGGTTGCTTATGTTGCGGTACGCAACGAGAAAGGCATTGTTATTGCCGGTTTTTTTGACAATCTAAATAAGTTTGAAAATCATTTTGCCCAAAAGGTCAAAGAAAGAGGGTTTCAAACTGATATTCTGACGAAAAGCACAATACCTTCCGGGGAGCAAAGTGCGGGAGCGAGGATCAAAGTCGGAGGCGTCCCTCTATACGACCAGGTAACAGCTCTCCCGGCCAGCGGTGGTGAAATACATATTGGACTCTATGTTGATGAGCTTGATAAACTTTTTTTCCACGTTCTTCTCTCACCCTTAACCCTGATTCTGCTGTTGCTCTTTTTTCTGTCAGCCTATATCCTTTTTGTTCTGCTGAGTAAATTAATTATTGAGCCCACCCGATCTTTGACCAATGTTGCCAATCGGATCAGCCTGGGAGAATTGGATCTTGCCATTATGGCGGCAGGACCACGGGAAATCAGAGAACTAGGAGCTGCTCTTGAGCGCATGCGCCATTCCATCAAAGTCGCTATGGAGCGACTAAGCCGATAACCGAACCTATCCCACTTGCATACAGTATGAAAAAAACAGCGTCCTGCCTGCTTGTTCTGCTTTCTTTGCTTTGCTGCCTTTGCTCTTTGGTTGCAGCAGAGGAATATACTCTCTCAATGCCACCGTTTTTTTCTGCTGAACAACAGACAGCGATGCTCCGTCCTTTTGCAACGCGACTCGGTGAGGAAACAGGAAACGATATCAGGCTGTTGTTGGCACGGAATATTGATCAGTACACCGCACAAGTTTTACACGGCAATATTGTTATCGGTTATGAAAATCCCGCTCTTTACGTGAACATATCTAATGTGCACGAAGCGATAGCCAGTGCGGTGACAACACAACATGATATCTTTTCCTGGGGGATCATTATTAGTCGTCCAGAGTCGGGTATTGCAGGAATTGAGGATCTCAAAGGGAAAAAGATTATGATCGTCAGCCGGGAATCGGCAGGCGGATTTTTATCGCAAAAAATCACCTTACAAGAAAAAGGTATTGACGTTGAACGGGACTGCCAGCTGAGTGAGGCTGCTGATCATCGTGAAGAAAATGTTATTATTTCTGTAAGTATCGGTGATGTCGATGCCGGTTTTATCAGTGAATATTCCCTGCACAAGGCAGATCAATATATTACGCCGGGCTCTATTGCTTCTGTGGCCAAAACCGCTCCGCTGCCGAATTGGGTTGTCTCTGTCAGTCGCAAAATGCCCCAGATGCAAAAAGACGATCTCCGAGAGGCTCTCCTGGGTCTCAAGGAGGGTGATCCTGCATTTAAGGCCTTGGGGATCGCTGCTTTTAAAGGGGCATCCGATGCTGATTATGATATTATCCGTGATATTATTGAGTAAAGGGAAACTCGCTCTTATTACCGTCATTGTTGCACATGAAAAGATTAAGATACCATCAAGGTTGAACAAATAAGGCTGACAAATGCTGTTACCGAGAGAAAAACCTTTTTTAACAGGCCTGAACAGCTACTATCTTGATATTGAAAAATTTATTCAACATCTTCAAGGTGAGATAGGATCAGGTTGCCTGTGTTGCAGCTCAGCGAATCAGGAGCTGTTGGTTTATTTTGACGAGTATGACATCGTCCGGGGAGTGACTCAGAATAACGGAGAACATGCCCGGGTGTCGGATCAGCTTGACCAGGTTCTTGTGCCCTTGCAGACAAGAAATTTTCAGGTGACGATCTATTATCTTGATTCGGACTCAATCTTTTTCTGGGGCCAGATGCCAGCCTTCAGACGCGCCCAGAATACCCTTGCTTCAGGTAAGGTGAGCCTTCCTGATCTTATCTTCCGCCTCAGTCAGAAAAGTTTTTCAGGATTTATCGAAGTCGATGTGGACGGGAAAGAGGACTGCGCAGTGCTTTTTTTTCATGAAGGGCAACGACGCGGGGGCTCCTATTACTGGGGAACCGGGGGATTAAGCCTTTCTGATACAGACTATAATACTCTTTTAGGAATGCTTCAAAAGGGGAGCGGAACGTACAGCCTCGGCTATTTTATCAGTGATCCACTTTCTCCAATCATGGAAGGAGAGCCGGAAACAGGAGAAGAAGAGGGGGAAGATAAAGCACTGGCTGAAAGAGCCAACAAGAGGAATGATAATAATAAGCCCAGGCATAATAATAACAAGCATAAGCCCCTCGTCGCTCCAGCACCCTCTGAACTCAACAAGGCACTGGATGCGTTTATCGCAGTCTTTGCGCAAACAGTGAGCAGCAAAAAGGTCAAGGCGGCCCCTCTTATTGATTTGAAGTTGAAATTCATTGATTTTGCCGAAATATACCCCCAGCTTGATCCTTATAAGCATCTTTGTGAGATTGAGGACGATGGGACGGTTACCATTGCACAAGAAATCTCAGAAAAAGATGCAGCAGAAGGCATTATTGATTGCGCCTGGATGGTTATTGAGGACAATAAGCTGCATAAAAAATTCCTCGCAGGTCTCCAAAAAATGGAGCAGCGGGAAGTTTTTCAGGCACAGGGGCTTGAGTTGGAGCGGTAAGGAATTTTTGAGAAAATAAGGTCCCCTTTTAGGGTGCAGGATTGTAGGGGCACGGCGTGCCGTGCCCCTGCCGAAATGCAAAATTTTAGGGCAGACACGCAGGTCTTGCCCCTACGGCACCAGCCCCAAGGGGTGGCGGAGTTCATTACCGGATTTTTTCCGCTTCTTTCTCTTTGTTCGCTGCCTTACCTGCCAGTTGGCCGCAGGCCGCCGAGATATCCGCTCCTCTGCTCTGACGAATAAAAACCGTGTAGTTTTCCTCCCTCAGTATCTCCTGAAAACGGAGAATACGCTCCTTTGACGGGCTGATAAATTCGTCACCTTCCCCTTTATTCACAGAGAGCAGATTGATCTTGCAGGGTATCTCCCTGAGTAAGCCAGCTAATTTGAGTGCATCCTCATCAGAATCATTGATTCCTGCAAAGAGGGTGTATTCAAACATGATCCGCTGCCGTTTTTTTCCTGGATATTCTTTACAGGCTGTCAACAACTCTTCAATGGGCCAACGCTCATTAACCGGCATGAGGCGACTTCTGGTGGCATTATCTGCTGCATGCAGGGAAACGGCCAAATTGACGTTGCTTTGTTTGCCCAGTTCCAGCATCGGCGGCACAAGTCCACAGGTCGAAACAGTGATTCGGCGGGTTGCAAAATCCAGTCCACGCTGCTCCGTAAGCAGGGAGAGGCTAGCAAGCAGGTTGTCCATATTCGCCAAGGGCTCGCCCATGCCCATGAATACGATATTGGTCAACTCCTGTTTTGGGCAGTGCTCTTCATGTTCCCGCATCCAATCCTGTACCGCACAGACCTGATTGACGATTTCTGCGCGGGTCAGATTGCGTTGAAAGCCCATGCTGCCGGTAACGCAGAAATGACAGCCCATAGCGCAGCCGGCTTGCGAGGAAACACAAAGGGTATTGCGATCTTCTTCGGGGATCAGAACTGATTCTATCATCAAACCGTCATCCAAGCGAAAACCGAATTTAACAGCCCCGTCCCGTGAAATTTCTGTGATCGGATCAATAAACCTGCTCATCCAGGCATGCTCAGCCAGTGTAGTGCGAAAAATCTTGGCTAGATCGGTCATTTCCTCAAAGTCGGTAATGCCGGGTTTGTATATCCAGGCCAGGATCTGGCGACCACGAAAGCCGGGTTGCCCCAGGGATTCCACGTAGTCCACCAGTTCGTCTTGGGTCAAATTCTTGAGATCGGTTCTTTTCTGTTCAAGTGTCATATTTTTTTCAGTATATAGAATAAATCGTTATTTGCGATATTACTTGCCATAACAGCGAGAAGCTATAACCCT
>JBATKL010000519.1:0-2731 GCA_049669385.1 Candidatus Electrothrix sp.
CATCAGGATTTTTCTGAAGACACCTACCGAGTGCTGACCGCTGTGGACTCGGCCCTGATGGTGATTGATTCGGCCAAGGGCGTGGAGGCCCAGACTACCAAGTTGATGGAGGTCTGCCGAATGCGTAATACTCCCATCATCACCTTTATCAATAAGCTGGACCGGGACGGTATGGACCCCTTGGATATTCTCGCTGATATTGAGGAGAAACTCCAGATCGAATGTGCGCCCCTGTCTTGGCCCATCGGCATGGGCAAACGCTTCAAGGGGGTGTACGATCTCCACCGCAATGAGCTGAATCTCTTCACCCCGAGTCAGGAGACCCGGCCCGAGGATCGGATTACTGTTCAAGGGCTGGATGATCCCCGCTTGGACGAGTTACTGGGTAAGCCGGATGCTGATCAGCTGCGGGAGGATATCGAGTTGTTGCACGGAGCAGCCAATCCCTTTGAATATGAGGAGTATCTCAAGGCAGGACAGACGCCGGTGTTTTTCGGCAGCGCCATTAATAATTTCGGGGTCAAAGAGCTGCTGGATAATTTTGTCGAGCTTTCTCCGTCTCCCGGCCCCCGTGCCGCTCTTACTCGTGAGGTAGCTCCTGATGAGGAGGCCTTTAGTGGCTTTACCTTTAAGATTCAGGCCAATATGGACCCGGCCCATCGTGATCGTATTGCCTTTTTTCGTATCTGCTCCGGCAAATTTACTCGTGGAATGCGAGTGAAGCATCATCGCCTGGGCAAAGAGGTCAATCTGAGCAAGGCCACAGTTTTTATGGCCCAGAACAGGGCCAGTGTGGATGAGGCCTATCCTGGAGATATTATCGGCATCCATAACCACGGCACCATCAAAATCGGCGATACCTTTTCTGATAAGGAGCTGCTCAAATTCACCGGCATTCCTAACTTCGCGCCTGAGCATTTCCGGCGGGTGCTTTTGAAAAATCCGCTCAAAACCAAGCAGCTCCATAAGGGGCTGGTGCAGATGGCGGAAGAGGGGGCTGTGCAGATGTTCCGCCCTGTTATGGGCAGTGATTATATTCTCGGGGCGGTAGGTGTGCTTCAGTTCGAGGTCACTATGGCCCGGCTCAAGGCAGAGTACAACGTGGATGCCGTGTATGAGATGGTTCAGTACAACCTGGCCCGTTGGGTCAGCTGTGATGATCCAAAAAAGCTCAAGGCCTTTGAGGCCAAGAATCAGGGGAATCTGGCCCATGATGCGGAAGGGCATCTGGCCTTTCTGGCGGACGGGCAATGGCGGCTTAATCATACAGCTGAGCTTTTTCCGGAGATTGTCTTTCATACCACTCGCGAGCATAATTGAATTGCTCAGTCGAATATCTAAATCGAGCTACTCAGTTAAAGAGTTAAGCTATCAGCAGAGGGTCTTGTGAATCAAAAAAAGGAGAACATATATGGCAATTATCACTATTAGTCGAGGTACCTATGCAGGAGGTAAAGACGTGGCCTCCCAACTTGCCAAGGACCTTAACTACCCTGTTCTCAGCCGGGAAGAAGTGCTCCACGAAATAGCCAGGGACTACGGCATTCCGGAAAAAACTATAAATAAAACAATGAATGGAGCTCCACCATTCTGGCAGCAGGTTCCCGGCAAGCGCCTGGCATACGTAAAATGTGTAACGGCTGCTATCCTGGCACATGTGAAAGATGGAAACCTTGTTTACCATGGGGTCAATGGTCATCTGCTTCTCTCGCATCTTCCCCAGGTACTTCGGGTCAGGGTGATTGCCAACATGGAGTACCGCGTAGAAGCTCTTATGAAAAGAGAAACGCTCAGCAAAGAGAAAGCCATTGCTCATATTCAGCGGGTAAGCAAGGATCGAAGCCGGTGGACCAAACTGCTCTACAATGTTGACTGGAAGGACCCCGGTCTCTATGATGTGATTTTGAATTTGGATAAAGTCAGTACGGAGACTGCCTGTACAGCTCTTGCTGGCATGGTGGAACAAAGGGAGTTTATGCCTTCTCCTGAAAACCAGAAAATTTTAGAAGACTTTAGTCTGAGTTGCAGAGTCTGGGCGACATTGGCCAATAATTCTGCAACCAACTGTGCTGCTATCCAGGTACACGCCAATGATGGAGAGGTTATCATTGATGGTACTGCCAATTCTGTCAAAGCATTGGAGTTGATTCCTCAAATAGCAGGAGGCGTAGAAGGGGTACGCAGTGTCCAGTGTGAAGTTGGCGTTGGAACGAATTGGTACTGGTAAAGAGTGGATGGACACAACACATCACTGACTTCAGGTCCAGGCTGGGATTACCTGTTGGTCAAAATAAGGGTCCAGCTCTGATTATGAGCAGCATAATGCTTCTGCGAGGAAAAAAATTAAATGTCTGAAAAAATATCCAACGTATCCTCATCGCCAAGTACCGTAAAAAACAAAGGCTGGAGAGTTGTCTTTGCCGGTCTTGGCATCAATCTTGCTCTCGGTGTCCTGTACACATGGAGCGTGGTGAGTAAAGGAATTCCAGATGTATGGGGATGGTCAGAGGCAGCCAAATCGCTCCCTTACTCTGTCGCCTGTCTGGTTTTCTCACTGGTTATGGTGCCAGCAGGAAGCATGCAGGATCGAATCGGTCCTCGAACAGTAGCGAGCATTGGTGGGTTACTGGTGGGCATTGGCCTGCTGACAGCCAGCCAGACAACAACCACACTTGGTTTTATCTTCGGCTTTGGAATCCTGGCTGGAGCCGGTATTGGCTTTGGTTATGCC
>JBATKL010000520.1:0-3397 GCA_049669385.1 Candidatus Electrothrix sp.
AGGGCGATACCATGACTGAACCGATTACCGGCATGAAATTTGTCTATGTGCCCGAAGGCTGTTTTATGATGGGGTCGAATGATGGCGATGATGATGAAAAACCGGTGCATAAGGTTTGCGTGGACGGATTCTGGATGGGGAAATACGAGGTCACACAGGGGTAGTGGCAGAAAATCATGGGCTCGAATCCAACGAGTTTTAAAAAGGGTGAGAGTTATCCGGTAGAAAGTGTTTCCTGGAATGACAGCCAAGACTTTATCAAAAAACTAAACAGGAAAACCAATAAACAATATCGTCTTCCCACAGAGGCGGAATGGGAAGACGCCTGCCGGGCCAACAGTACTGGAAAGTATTGCGGCGGGGGTCATGTGGATGATTTGGCATGGTATCGGGATAATAGTGGTAAAAGCACTCATTCGGTGGCCCAGAAGCAGAGCAACGATTTCGGTCTCCATGATATGAGCGGTAATGTCTGGGAATGGTGCGAAGATTGGTATGACTCGAATTACTACATCTCAAGTTCATTGTATAATCCGACAGGACCTTTATCCGGCTCGTACCGCGTGATTCGCGGCGGCGGCTGGTACAACCTTCCCGGAGTCGTTCGTTCAGCGTACCGCTACAGGAACACGCCTAGCGAACGCGGCCAGCAAAACTTAGGCTTCCGGCTTGTTCTCCCGGTTCAGCAGGGCAAGTAGCGGAGGGCTAAAAAACAACGATTTTTTTCACGAAGGAGCAGATTACTCGGGGTATGGGTATTCGTTGATCAGTCACAATGGCAAACCCCGCTTCACAAGGAAGAACAATGCCCCAAAGGGGCTGTATATATCAAGCTCAGAGTAACACCCTGAGTATAATGGCGGGGTGAGAAACGGCGCGTCTCAAAGCCGAACCAGCTCAACATCCCCCCAGGCCCCAAGATGTTCGCCAGAGATAATAACAACACCAATAAGTCCGTTAATTTCTCCAGCGACCTCCAAGGCATGCTGGATGCTCTTATTATCCCTACCCACCTCATTGCCCAAGCGGGTGTCAGCAGCATCGGCTAAGGCGGTAGAAGGGGCAACAACAGCAACAGCGTCAGCACGTCCAAGACTGAGAGAGTGACCGATCATACCGGAGGAACAGCAGACGCCGCAGGGCATCTGCTCGGGCAGGAGACGGATGCCCAGTTTACCGCTCAGTGGTGATTCACCGGCATAGACAGAAATCGTGCTTTCTTGATTTCGAGCGACAAAGAGGTCACCGCCGTTCTCGATAATGGCCTCTACAAGGCCTTGAGCAAGCAAGCTCTTGCCAACCTGTTCAGCAACAATTCCGGCAACAGCCGCCATGGGACCAACCCCGGTTGCTGCTCCTGCGGACAACATCTCCTTGATAATTTCCGGTGCCTGGTTATCCATAGGAAGCGGAGCAAGGCTCTGTAAGAAATTCGGGTGCGTCCTGATGTATCCTTCGATCACCCCACGCACCTTCGAGACTGCCAGCAGGGCCTGGTCCTCCACCGGTTGTGACGCCAAAATGTGCAGATCTGTTTCAGCGATCTTCACGATGGAAGAAACAAGGCCTGAATTTTCTATCGCACGATATGTCCGCTCCTGATAAGAAAGCGGTGATTTTTTTTTTGCAGCAGCCATGAAAAAGAGTACCTCTGCTTGAGAAAATAATGCGGATGAGAATCCGGTAGGAATCTGGTCATTCAGTACCCACCGTTACAACGGCGGGCTCTTTTCGTTCGCCCCCGCCGGGCCTGTGCCAAGAATCAACGACTTTATTTTGAACGACAAACGAAGCCAAGCCCAACAGTCAGTCATCGTCCTTTTTACCCGCTATCCGCAGGCAGGAAAAGTAAAAACCCGGCTGATCAAACATCTCGGTCCGCAAGGAGCAGCTGATCTTCATAGTCGGATGACCAAGCAGGTCATCAGGCGGCTCCGACCGGCATTGACGGCAGGTTCTGTACGTTCTGTTCAATTGCAAGTATATTACTGTGGTGGCACAAAGCAGGAAATACAAACTTGGCTCGGCAGCGATATTCCCTTAGCTCGGCAGCAGGGCAATGATCTGGGGGAACGGATGCAATATGCCTTTGAGCAAACATGGCAGCAGGGGCCAGAGAAGGTTCTGCTTATTGGTTCTGACTGCCCTGGTATGAATCCGGCCATTATCACAAGCGGTTTGGAGTATCTTCAGCAGCATGACCTGGTTCTCGGTCCGGCAAGCGATGGCGGGTATTACCTGATCGGCCTCTCTGCCCGCCTCAAAAAAGAGAAACGAAATTATGCTGATCTCTTTCAGAATATTGACTGGGGCACGGATCAAGTCTTAGCACAAACGCTTATCCGGGCCCACAAAAACAACCTCTCCTTTGCCCTACTTCCTCAACTCCACGACATTGACCGCCCAGAAGACCTTGTCCATCTCAATTATTATACCAACCCTGAATGAAGAGCAGTATATCGGGGCCTGCCTTGATCGCCTTCTGTCGCAAACAAGACACCGTTATGACCTCCTTGACGAGCTACCGGAAATCATAGTTGTTGACGGCGGCAGTACAGACCAAACCACCGAAGAGGTCCTTGTTAGAGGAGTCAGGCTCATCAGCTCCGAGCCCGGTCGAGGCCAACAGCAGCATCGCGGTGCCGAAGCAGCAGGCGGTGACACCCTCCTTTTTCTGCATTGTGACACTGTCCTGCCAAAGACGTTTTCTGAGGATATCTCTTCGGCCCTGCGAGAAAAAAACGTTGCTGCCGGGGCCTTCAGGTTGAAAATTAATGGAAACGGATTAGGATTTCGCCTCATAGAAGCCGGAATCCAGGTCCGCTCAAAAATATTCAGCAGCCCCTATGGCGATCAGGCCCTGTTTATGCGCCGAGAAACCTATTTTGCTGCCAAAGGGTTTCCACAGCAACCTCTCATGGAAGATGTGGCCCTGGTACATCGACTTAAAAAACGGGGTAGGATAGTCCTTACCCAAACCCATGTCACGACCTCGGCCAGACGCTGGCAGCAGCACGGTCTGGTAAAGACTACCCTGATCAATCAACTCATGCTCCTTGGCCGGGCTGTCGGTATCCCCCCACAGCAGCTGGCACGCTTCTACTCCGCAAAAAGGAAATAAATTCTATGCAGGCAATGCTTCTGGCCGCCGGATTCGGCACCCGTTTACGTCCCTACACCCTTGTTCGTCCCAAGCCGCTCTTTCCGATTTGCAATATACCTCTGCTCCATATCCTCTTGGATAAACTGGTTGCACTGGGCTGTGAACGAATCGTGGTCAATTGCCATTATCTCCCTGAACAGATTAAGGCGGCTGTTGCAGGCAGACCGGAAGTCATCCTCCAGCACGAAAAAGAGGTACTGGGGACTGGCGGTGGGCTGCGCAAGGCTCTGGAGT
>JBATKL010000521.1:0-2340 GCA_049669385.1 Candidatus Electrothrix sp.
CTGACAGAGGTGGCGCAACTGGCCGGTGATTTTGAGTCCGGGTCTAACTATGTGGCCTCGGGCCTACCCAAACCGCTCAGTCTGGATGAGGTCGACTACCTGTTCACCCCGGAGCAGACGCTGAGTATCGATCAACTCCCCCTGATCGACTCGGATGATATGCTTCAGGAACTCCACAAGTGCCTTGAGGCTCTTCAGAAAATCAATATGGAGGTTCTGATGGTCAACACCATCCATCCTGACCTTCAGATCCCGGCGGCCTATACCATTATCCCCGGAGCCCATTTCCGGGAACGGGCTGCTTCCGGTGATGCTCCCCTGTTTGCTGCCAAGCTGGCCGCTGACCTGCTGGAGCCTGCCGAATTAGAAACAAAACTGGCGGAAATGCAGATGCATCTTCCCGGTGCCTACTATCTGGAGTTCTACCGGGGCCGTAATTTCTACGATCAAGGTATCATTGAACCGGCCCTGAACTGCTTTGAACAGGCCCTAACCATGCAGCCCAACGAGGAAGACAAACCCTATATTTATTCGTATCTCGGGAGCTGCCTTCGGGATCTGGGACGGTTTGAAGAGGCTGTGCCGGTGCTGGAGCAGGGCTTAGCCTGTGATGAAGAACGCCCTGATCTTCATAACATTCTCGGTGTCTGCCATTTCAAGGCGGACCGCTTTGAGCAGGCTGTCCATCATTTTCAACGGGCGATAGAACTGAATCCGGTCTCATCGATTGATTACGCAAACCTGGCCCTGAATCAGCAACGGCTTGGGCGCAAGCAGGAGGCAATCACTAATTATCAGATCGCCCTGGGCCAGGATGCCGACATTGCCTTTGCCGCAGAAAATCTGGCTCTCTTGCTGGAGAAAGAGACCGAGGCATGAAAAATCCCGACAGAGCAACCGTTGCCCGCCTTGAAGACCTGCCGAATATTGGCAAGGCCATAGCGGCTGATCTCCGCGCCATCGGGATAGATCAGCCGCAGCAACTCATCGACAAGGATGCCTTTGCGTTGTATGATCTTCTCTGTGCTCAAACCGGGGTACGACATGATCCCTGCCTGCTTGATGTGTTTATGGCGGTGATTGATTTTATGGACGGCGGGGAACCGCTTCCGTGGTGGGCGTTTACGGCGGAAAGGAAGCAAAAACTCTCCGGTGCTCAATAATCCACCAAGTAATGCAAGACAGAGATAACCTCATCCTGTGAAACACCATGAAAAAAATGATCGCATTTGAAATGGACGAAATGGACGGCCAGCCGGTTTATGTGGAGGCCGAGGTCTCTGAGGCTGAGATGCAACGGGTCAGCCGGGGCGGAGAGAGTGAACCGGTTCAGGCGGAATCCCGCTTTGTTGATGCAGTGGCCCGGATCAGACCGGCTGCCGAGGTGGTGCTGAAGGCCTTTCAGGAGATGAACACCCCGGATGAAATCGGCTTGGAGTTCGGGTTGAAATTCAATGCCAAGACTGGGGTGGTCTTTGCCTCGGCAGACAGCGAGGCGACCTTTAAGGTCTCGCTGAAATGGACCAACAAAAAATCGTAGGAATCTCTTCGTCTTTGCATACCGGGCAGGCACAGGGACCTGCCCCTCCAGCCCTCTCCCACATTCCCGAATATTTTCATGCCATCTCCATCCTTGGATAGCTCCCTTGTCCGCATCCTGATCGATAGCCAAGAGCCCCGCCGCCCTGTGGGTGCGGGCTTTCTGGTCACACCCAAGCACATCCTCACCTGCGCCCATGTAGTCAACACGGCCCTCGGCCGTAATCTGAACGCAGCTGACCAGCCTTCTCCTGCCAGCGAGGTCTTTCTTGATTTCCCCCTCCTGAATAATCACTGCCTGCTACGGGCAAAAATCCTCCATTGGTTTCCAGTTGCGGATGCCCCTGCGACTGATGCTACTGGCACGACCGGTACGCTGGAGGATATTGCCGTGCTGGAGCTGTTGCCGGAGACGCCGCTGCCTGCTGAGGCCCGACCCGCGCCGCTTGTCGCCTTGGACAGCTCCCCCTCCTTTACCGATCACCGACTCAGGATGTGCGGTTTTCCGGGCAATGTTGATCAGGGCACCTATATTGACGGGATGCTCAAGGGGCGGATCGGGGCAGGCTCTTGGGAAATCCACCCGCTGGATAAGACCCGACCAATTGAGCAGGGTTTCAGCGGCACAGCGGTCTGGGCTGTGCAGGAAAATGCGGTCTGCGGCATGATCAGCAGCAGGCTACGGAGAAAGCCAGACCAGGAAAACAGCCCGGTGATTACCGGCTACATGCTGCCTGCATCTACCCTGATCAAGGCCTTTCCTGAACTGGACCAGCACAGCCGCCCGGCCAATCCCTATCG
>JBATKL010000522.1:0-9926 GCA_049669385.1 Candidatus Electrothrix sp.
AAAGTACAGTCAAAGGAAAGCCAACAACGACTGGAGGACATGCATGAAAGTGCAGCCGTGATGCGGCAGCGCATAACGGTCTTGGAGCATAAGCTTGACGGCATACGAAGGACATTTATAGGAAGAAGATTGCGTAAGATAAAATTTTCTCCGTTTCAGTTTTAGGGCCTACTCTAAGGTCTCGGGCCGCCGTTCTTCGTTAGAACTCACAAACTCGCTTTGGAGCGGGGCTGGCAGGTCGTCGGGGAAAAGCTGCTGGGCATCTGCTTGACGGCTGCCAACCTGGACCCAAGGATGCATCGCAGGATGTTGCTGAGTAGAGTGGCGGAGAATAACGTATTGATTGTTTTTCTCCAAATGCTGCTGTTCCATTGCATGGATTGCCGCAACATAGGCATCTATGCCCGAAAGAGGGCTCACTGTATATTTATCCTGATGTTTTTTGTTATCAAAAAAAATCACCGTGCAAAGCAGCACGAGAAAGACCGCAACCGGGATTTTTTGCTCGCCATAGCGCTGAAAAAGATGATCAACAAGGTACAAGAGATAAACGCACCAGAAGAACGAAGAGAGAAACATATGGCACGGTTTGGGACGAATATAGACAGGGTATTTGCTGCTTAAATAAAACAGGGTGAACGAGCCAAAGACTGTGGCAAGCATGAGTAGAGAGTTTTTTATAAAAACAGCATCTTGGCGGAACAGAAAAAAACTTCCCCCAATAATAAACAGAACAGGAATCCAGAACCAAGGCGGAACATAGCCAAACAGGTCAAAGAAGAGGATGCGGTCAAGTAGGCTGTCCAGATAAGTTTGGATAAGCGATACCCTTTTCAGGCGCATAATCTTGCTGGTTCCACCTTGCACGGTCAAATAATAGAGAAAGGCGGAAAGACCGCTCAACAGGAGAAGGAGCCGTTTTGTTGTATTCAAATCCTGCCAAAACAGGATGAGCATGAACAGGGAGATGGGAACAGCCACCGCAGAATAGGGTCCGGCCCAGGGGAGAAAAAGACAGAGAATAAAGAGGGACAGGGCGCTGAAGATCGATTTGGGGGCTGGAAAGAAAAAGAGGGTCAGCAGGACAGCCAGACTGCTGTACATGACAAAGATCAGGGTATTATAGTAAAAAATATGATTTATCCCTGACAGGCCGACGAGGAGGGGACCCAGCAAAAGGACGGCTCGACTGCGGATCAGCCCAGTAAAGAAAAAGCAGCAGGCAGCAGCTGTGCCCCAGGCAAAGCCGGTCCAGAGATAGACCTGAGGATGGGCACGGACATCAAGATGGCCAATGCACCAGGCGAGAAAATTGGTGACCACCATCTTATAGGGTTGTCCGAAGAGATATTCCCAGATATCAGTGACAGGCAGACCGTTCCCGTAATAGCGGGAAAAGAGGGGGGCATCTTCCACGTAAAACCCTGGGTGGGTGAAAACCGGCCAACTCCGCACAAGATTGGCAATGAGCAAGAGAAGGCAGCCCGCAAAGAGCCAGGACCAGTTTGTTGTCCAGCTTCTAGGCTGTTGGTTGGCCTGCTGGCTTTCTGTCTGGCTGTTTTGCAATTGCGTATCTTCTAATTGTGCAGATTCTGTGACCATGATTTCTCCCGGCTTAGCGAAATAAAACAGACTGCATCAGGTTCATCTTTGCCAGGCGGAACAGGACAGCGGTGGCCAGGCAACCGAGACCATAGCGAACAGAGCGGGCGAAATTGATGGAGGAAGCCTCCGCAAAGTATTTTGTCGGACAACTGACCTCACCGATGCTGTCACCGGTCCAGATGATCTGGAGGAGCATTTGGTTATCAAAGACAAAGTCATTTGAATTTTCAGAGAGATCAAGTTTCTCCAGCAGCTGGCGGGAGAAGGCCCTGTAGCCGGTATGGTATTCGGATAATTTCGCTCCGATCAAGACATTTTCTACAAAGGTCAGCAGGCGATTCGAAATATATTTATAGATCGGCATGCCGTCGCGAACAGCGTTTCCTCCCAGGATTCTTGAGCCCAGGACGCAGGAGAAAAGGCCGTTACCGATAAGGCTGGTCATGGCAGGAATCAGCTTGGGGGTGTACTGATAATCCGGGTGTACCATAATGATGATATCTGCGCCAACATCAAGCGCGGCTTTGTAACAGGTCTTCTGGTTTGCCCCATAGCCCATATTGGCTGGATGCTCATAAACTTTGACCTTGTCCAATCCCTTGGCTATCTCCACCGTCTTGTCGGAGCTATTGTCATCCACCAGAATGATGGTATCAACAAGTTCCTGTTCTAGAATACTCTGGTAAGTTAGGGTCAGGGTTTTTTCCGCATTATAGGCAGGCATGACCACGGCAACGTGCAATCCTTTAAACATAAAATTTTTCCATGTACGGTTTAACGTGATAAACAAAATCCCCCACCCTGATGGAAAGGGCGAGGGAGGAGATTGGGCGCGTTATAAAATAAATAAACTTTGTTCTGCTCAGTTATGGAGCTGGTCAGTTATTGAGTTGGCTCTTGACCACAGGCTTCAGCAAGAAGGCCCATGAGCGAGTCTGCCGGTCCGGGGCCAGCCTGAAAGGGGCTGAAATCACCGACACCGGCGACAACCAGAGCCATGCTTGGAATCACAGTGACGGTTTCCTTGTTCCAATGCCCATTGGCCTGAAAGGTGTCTTCCGGCAGACTGGGCCAGATTCTTTTCCCGATATTAAACCACCAGTTCATACCGTAATTACCCGGTCCAAATTGGGATTGATTGCCGCTACCGCCATAGGTCCCGATGCCCAAATAATCTCGGGCTGGTTTCACCGAGAGAGGGAGTGATTCTGGTACCTGATTTTTGAGGTAGCAGTCAAAGAACCCCTTGCTCAAGAGTTGCTCGCCGTTCCAGTTGCCCTTATTGAGCCAGAACCAGCCAATGCGGGCAAAATCTCTGGGAGAGGTATGGACAAACCAGCCATATTTCCCCACCTGTTCAAAGACAGCACCGTCTTGAAATTGCAGCGTTCCTAGCCTATTTTTATCCAGGATAACCTGATTGGGATCAGCAGAAAACACCCTGTTGAATAAGGTGTTATGATAGAGTTTGACCGCATAATCGTTATAGGCAAAGGCCTGGCCAGGAGACTCACGTCGAGCATAGCCGCTCGTCATATTCGCCAGGTGACGGAAGGTTATCTGGCGATCCTTCCCCAGCAATTCCGGCATAAATGGATGGATCTGCCCGTCTATTTTTACCCGGTCTTCTTGGGCGGCAAAGAGCAGGAGCGTGCTGAGCACCGGTTTGGTGGCAGAGGCCCACATGGTGCGGCCAGCCGGGTTTCCCCAAGCCTTGATCAGGTAGCCGTTTTTGATAATAACCCCAGAGCCACCAACGTGCTGGGTGAATTGCTCCAGTGCCCCTGCGTTCCGGCAGAGGGCTTCAGTCGGTTGTTTCTCCCACTCTTTTTTCGGAAAAATCAGGCGCTTTGTCCGGTGACCTGGTACAAAGCGCTGTTTCGTTCTATCTTTGATATTTTTGGAATGAGGGGAGCAAAAAGAGAGCAGGCAGAAGAGGAGGCACAAAAAGAGCAGGCATGGAGAGCGAATCATACCTCGTGCTCTGTTAGTTGGCCCAGTATCGTTTTCTGAAGCGGGTCAGGAAAAATCCAGAGGAACAGACCAAGAGCAGGGCAAGAAGAAGCTGCTGGAGAGGAGAAAATTCGACAAGGAAAAAGCTGACCGTCAGCAAGGGCAAGAGGAGTATCCGTACCAAAAAACGGATAATATCATGCTGGCGGATAAAATCAGCAATTGGCGGCGAATAGGTATAATAGAGTTGAACAAAATATGACCCTGGCCGGTTTGTCAGCAGGTAGAGATCACGGAATTTCTTGAGCAGAACAACCTGCGGTTCAAGGATTGTTCCATAGGCTGCTGTGGCAATAAAGCAGCCACCACCGCCACCACTACTGCTCGCGTTTTGGTTATTGACTAGCTGCGAATAGAATCCTTGGGCGATGGTTACAGAACCACTTTCGTTGGGATGGATTCCGTCAACAGTGATATTGGACCAATCTGAGACCACATTAGCGTAGGTGTCAACCAGAGTGGTATTGCCGCTTTGCGCCAAGTTGATGATGCCCGGATTATAATTTTCCGGCTGATAGCCCGAACTGCTGCTATTTGGCGTGATAGTGGACAGGATGGGCACGGCACCGGCGGCTAGTGTCTGCTCAAGCATATTATTCAGATTAAACACCGTGGTTTGGGAAGAGATGCCAGCCATAACGTCGTTGGCTCCTTCCATAATTACCACATAATTTGGTGCATATGTTGATAGTACACCTTCAAGACGGTAAACACCGTTATAGGTATTCTCCCCTCCTTTGCCCGCATTCACCACCTGCGTACCAGCAGAGGAGCCGTACATGTTTTGCAGGTTGGTTGGATAGGGAGTTGCCTTATAGCCCGCAGTGATAGAGTCGCCAAAACAGACGATCACGTCTGCATGGGAGAGAGAAACAATGAATAATACTGCTGCGATTCCTACCGAGAATATTTTGAACAGCTTCATTCTACCCCTCTTGCTTATGCTTATCTCATTAATAAATTTTTAGAAAAAACTGGCTGTCAGCGGGCAGAAATGAGGGGAGCTCAGTTTCCTGCTCTTCCTCGTTCTGAACACCTTCTTCTTCAGTTTCCAATTTTTCCTGCGCAGCAGACCAGCCTGTATTGTCCGTATAAACAGAAGCAAGTTTTTTGTATGCGTTGTTCCGGAACCCTATCCAGTCGACTTCTATCTTGCCCTCTTCATTATAGGCTATTTCCGGTTTAATATCTGGAACCTCATTAGGAGCATGAAGTATTTTGGGATCAGTCCAGATTTCCCCCTGAAAACGACTGAAATAAATATCATCATTACCACCGTCATTGCCCGCCCACGTCAGCCAAACTCCGCCATTTTTATCAGCCAGTGCTGATGGAGTGATAGCTGAATGTTGTTCCATAGGAAGTGTTTGCGTTTCGCTCCATACGTTATTTTTCATTACTGCGTATTCAACAGATATTCCGTTGGGGCGGACCGCAGACCAGAAAAGCCATTTTGTCCCGTCGTTCCCTATCTCAAGGACCGGATGAAAATTATTGGCGTTATTATCGGTGATTTTGACAGGGCTTGTCCACTCACCATTCTTTTGTGTACTGCTGAAGATTTCATGGCGGAGACCATCTGATTGGGACCAGACGACATCCTGTTGAACAGCAGCAGTTTTTTCCGCTTTGCCTTGACAGGGAAGAGTAGGGCAAAAGGTAAAAAATATAAAAAGTTGAACGATATGCCGGTTTGATTTCTTTCGCATCTTTTTCAGGGGGCTCCCGAGCAATTGTTAAAAAACAAGAAACAAGCTCAAACAAATAACAATTTCTTGGCTACATACCATATTTACCTATATCGCGCAAGCCGACCAATATAAAATTATATACAGATAAAGAGAAAAGTGTAAAAAATAATATGTAAAAAATAGGTCGGAAGATGATCCGTCGACAATGGTAAAAGAGAACAGACGCCATCGGGACAATAGGAAGAAAGTAGCGGCCCTGGGCCTGAAAATCGACATTCCAGGCATGCCAGCAGGCCACGATAATGAGCAACAGAGCCGAGCCTACTGAAATTGTCAGTAGCGCGATACCAGCCCCTTGTCCACGGTAGCCAATGGAAAAGATCAGGGTTAATAACAGGCCGATGCCGATGTAACGGACGTAATCGTAGTAGGCAAAAGAACCGGAATATTGGGTGTATCCATAGACGCCAAAGGAGGTGCGGAAGGATTTTTCTCCCCAACGATCCGCCGCCAAAAAATGCTTCAGAGTTGTTCCCCGTTGACGCATTTCAAGGTAGGCATGCCTTTTTTCAATGGGTGTATCTGGATTGTACAGTTCATCTGCAAATTGTTGGCGGGCCTTAAACAATAATTCGTTTTTGTTAAAATCATTGACCCAGGCATCGGTCAGGCGAACACCGGCAAAGGCTGTGCAGCCGACGAGGAGGACTGCGGCCAGCCGGAGTATTTTTTTTCCGTTCCAGCGTGGGCGTAACACCCATACCTTCCACAGAAAATAGAGCAAGAGGAAGAGGTAGAGAAAATAAAAATTCTTCTTTAAGAGCAGCAAGAGGCCAAGGAGCAGTCCCAGGCTAGCGATCTTGATCCAAGTATGTTTTGGTTGCTCGGAAAAAGCTAAGGAAGTTAGGGCAGATTTTTTGCCAGCAAGTTCGTAGGCAGCAAGCAGGCTAATACATGTGGCAAAGGCATCAGAATTGAAATAACTGAAAATATACCATATCTGCGGAGAAATCAAAAAGGGGAGCAGGAAAAAACGAAAGTCTTTTTTGTTGAAGGCAAAAAGAACGAGAGCCCCGAACAGCAGCACGTTAAAGAAACGAAGAAGAAAAAAGGACTCCAGATGGAGCGGCTGTAAAAAATGGAGGTATTTACCCGCCAAGAGGTAGATGACTTCTCCTGAATGAAGCCGGGAAACGCCATAGGCGCTGTAGGTCCCTGTCACAGTCGAATCACCGATCTTCGGGGGCAGGGTATGATCAGAGAAATATTCCCCCGCAGCAACATGGACATATTCATCTGGATGGGTGTTGAAATCACTGATCAAGGCCATAGTCACAATCAGACCGAGAGCTATTGCACCCAAGACAGGAAGAAAATACGAGTTATTGAAAAAAGAGCGAAAGAGCAAATATCCTGCTATTGCCAGCAGAGCAACGCTGAGCAGGCGAGCAGCATCTGTTGGGTCAGTCAACGGGGAAAACAACCGTTCTCTGTTCGGGAGGTGGAGTTTGAGCTGCGGATCGCTGCTCTTGACCTGAAGGGTCACGCCTTGGTCTTGTCGGGTCAATGACTCCACTCCGCTGAGGATCTCAAGATTTTCAAAATCACCTTGACTGCGTAAGAGATAATCAGGATATCCCCATTGCTTGATGCGCAGTTCTTTGATGGTTATCCAGGCTGTTTTTTCGCTGGGATCCAGGCGAAGTGAGCCGCTCTTTGCTGTATTATTTACCCGTACGGAATAGGTTTTCTTACCCGGCTCAATCAAGAGCTCGGTCATCTTGCGTTCGCTGAAATTCCCCGCGTTATTGGGCCAGTATACCTTGAAAACGGTACGGGTATCTGTCTCAAGCTCTAGTTGCAGCAGGCCGCTGTTCACGACCAGAAAATAATATCCGGTGAGAGCGATAACAACACAAAGAAGAAGCTGCCACCACCATTGTCCGTTTTTTGCAGCGGATTTCTGCGGACTGTCGTCGTCTTTCAGACCAGTCAGAAGGGCTGGGCAGGCGGGCTGTTTGGAAAGCGAGCGGAACAGATTCATAAGGGGTTGGTGGGTTAGTTCTTCGGGCGTTATTGAATTATGTACACCAAGGTGTGGATCAGATAGCCAGCATTCTATCCAGGCAGTTCTTGGCTTGCACAGCTATTGCCTGATGAACCTGAATCTGGTTAACGATATTTCCTTCAGCAAGATTGTCGAGCACCCAGAGGAGATTGGCCGGTTTAATTGCTGACATGGTCGGACAAAGGCAAGCCGGGGTCAATGAGTCAATGGTCTTGTCAGGATGTTGTTTGGCCAGTCGGTCCACCAAGTTAACCTCTGTGCCGATAACCCAGTGACTGCCGGGTTTGCTGGCAGCAACGGCGGAAATAATGGCTTCTGTTGATCCTGACATATCTGCCAAGCGGACGACTTCATTTCGGCATTCCGGATGGACAATCACGGTTGCCTGGGGATCTTTTGCTCGCCAAGAAAGGACATGCTCGGGAAAGCTGCGCATATGGACCTCACAATACCCATCCCACAGAACCACTCGTGCCTGCTTGAGTTCGTCTTGGCTGCATCCGCCTAGCGGCTCGCCTCGTCGCCAGAGCACAACCTGTTCTTTAGGAAGGCCTAATGCGTAGGAGGCGTTGCGTCCAAGATGCTGGTCTGGAAAAAAGAAAACCAGTTCGCCCCGTGACAAGGCCCAGGCAAGGACCTTTTCTGCATTTGATGAGGTACAGGAAGAACCGCCTTTTTCACCGACAAAGCTTTTGACGTCAGCTGATGAGTTCACATAGGTAACCGGTGTCATCGATTCTTCGGCTACTCCGGTAACGGTGCTCAGTTCTGTCCAGGCCGCTTCAACAGCAGCCCTCGTAGACATGTCGGCCATGGGGCAACCGGCATCGAGGTGAGGGAGAAGAACCTGCTGGTGCTCGGCAGAGAGGATGTCCGCCGCCTCAGCCATGAAATGAACACCGCAGAAGATCAGAAACTGTTTGTCTTTGATTTTTGCGGCATCAGCGGCCAGTTTTAAGGAATCACCGGTGAGATCGGCAAATTGATATAAGGAGTCGTGCTGGTAATGATGGCTCAGGATGAGAAGGTCTTCTGCGAGCTCTTTTTTTCGAGCTGCAATGCGTTCAACAAGCTCTTCCTGCTCCATTCCCTGGTATGTTGATCCGATATCTGGCTGTTGGGCAAATGACATGCTGACCGGCTCCTTTCCGTTTTTTTATGTTATTGAGACATCTGTACAAAGCGTTTATACAAACTTTGTATCAAACCAGTTTTTTTGGTTCAAAACAATAAAAAAAGCCTCTGCCCGGTTAGGCAGAGGCTTTGTGCTTGGCCTAGCTTTGTGTAGCTTGCACCTTACACTCTCCATCTTGCAAAATACTTACACAATAATCAGGCGGCTTTTACCCATACGGCCTGTAATCCTTTAACGCCGTCTTCCATGGCAAGGCTCACAGCAGTACCTTCTTCAAGGTCATCCATAGAAACATCTTTCAATGTATTGGCATGAAAGAAAACTTCCTGATCATCATGGGTCATGATGAAACCGTATTCGTCAAACATGCGTCGGACAGTCCCACGGGCATCACCACCCGGAAGACCGCCTTGGGTTTTAACACTGACCTGATGCTTGTGGTTTTGCTTTTTCTGGACAATATCTTTTAATTGCAGACCAAGAACGTCGAAGCTCTCAACCAGCAAGGGACGTACTTTTTCACCCCAGCGTTTGACCACCACGGTATCGTTGGGTACAGAAGCAACTAAGCTGATTTCATACCCCCCTTCCTTGTAGCCAGGGGTGGCTTCAATTGTTACTCGAAGATGAAGAACCAAGTTGGCATAATGGCGGATAAGTTTTTCTCGTTCTTCTTCTATCTTTTCCTGCCAGCCATTGCGCATGTCAAGATTTCTGGCTTCAACTTTTAGATCCATATATCCTCCACAATTTAATAGTACCAGCGACCCAGCGTCGCTGTTTTCTCAAAGATTATTTATACCACTTCGCCCGAGGACTCTTCTGAACAGCAGCAATACCTCTCCCAATGCCCGAGAGTATCGAGAAATATCCTGTAGAATCTACAGAAAATGCAGAATAAGAGGGGGATGTTTGACGCTGCCAGAAGAAATCCGGAGAATTTAACGTGGAATATAACCTTATCATACTTTTATTATAGACATTGATTTTTGAATAGACAAGATCTAAAACGACATTTACTTGACGAAAGCTTTCAGGGCCGTGTAGCCTGATGCATCATAAAAAAAAAGCAACAGGATGAAAGATATGGCTGAAAAGATCGGTGTGTTGTTATTGAATATGGGAGGACCGGAAAAACAGGAGGATGTTCGCCCGTTCCTGTATAATCTTTTTTCGGACAGACAGATCATCCGTCTTGGTCCGGCGTTATTGCAGAAACCGATTGCCGCCATGATTGCTCGCAGGCGTGCTCCGATCAGTATGGAAAACTATCAGAAAATAGGGGGAGGTTCACCGCTTACCCGTATAACAGCTGAGCAGGCCCAAGCATTAGAGAAAATATTAGAGCAGAGCTTAGCAGGTGAAGGGAGCTGTATCGTGCGTTCTTGTATGCGCTACTGGCCACCCTTTGCCG
>JBATKL010000523.1:0-6367 GCA_049669385.1 Candidatus Electrothrix sp.
ACATAGACCATGCCCAAGTTGCTGAGCGGCTGCAGGGGTCGCCACTCAGGGTCTTCCTTGGCAAAGGGGGTCAGGTTGATATGGGGGGAGGTGAACTTTTCCAGGACATTGAGCAGCACATCCTTGCCCGCCATATGCCGGGCCTGGGCCCTGAGTTTGAACTTGTCGATGATCTCTTTGACATTGGTGGAAAAACCATTGAGGTACTCTTCAAAATTGGCCAGGAGGAGCTGTTGGCTATTGCTGGCCGTGGCATAGATTTTCTGCAGGGTCCAGGGGCTGGTATTATAGAAAACAAAACCGCTGGCCTCACAGAGCCCGGCCTCATCCCATTCCGTAAAACCGGCCTCGTCCCGCTGAAAGGCCAGCTCTTCTAAGACCGCCTCCTTGCTGGGTTCCAGCAGGGCATCCAAACGCCGCAACACCACCATGGGCAGGATTACATCCCGGTATTTCCCCCGGACATAGATATCACGGAGGGCATCATCGGCAATGGACCAGATAAAGGAGACTAATCTATTATGTGTAGCAGTATCCATGGGGTTCTCTTGAAAGGTTAGACGTTGCCTTGTTGTGAAAGAATATTGGGCAGGCACAAAAAGACCTTGAGGCCAAAAAATAAAATATATTCCGGGAGGCAGTATACGGTAAACAAGGAAATAGGCAAGCGTGAACCGTTGCCATCAGCGAGTAATTAAGCTATACTTTCCAGTTACGTTTTAAAATATCAGATGTACCGGGCAGGCACAGGGACCTGCCCCTACATTGTGCAGATAATTTCCAGTCCAGCAAATCAACGCATTTCCCATTCTCCACTTCCCACTTTACGTGAATACCTATGAAAAAAACGTTTCTATTGACCCATCCAAAGATCAAACGGCCACGACGTGTTGAAGCGATCAAATACGAGGTGAAAAAATATATAAAAAGAGAGCGGAGAAAACCGCTCCCTCAAGATGTCGATTTTTGGGATTTTGACTGTCGCTTTGGCGCTGATGAGGCAACAAGTGAAGTGATTCATCCGGCTGAAATTAACAAATACATTTCTCAGGCCGAAACAAAAGAGCTCGAATCTTTTTATTTGGAAATTCTGGCCAAACCGGGGCGTCGAACCAAAAAACCACAGACTAAGCTGGGTGCCTTTTAGAAAATCGAGAACGTCGAGAAAATCGGCATCTGAATCGAAATCTGAACGAGGTCGGGTTTGTATCAGAAAGATACAAAAAAAATACCCCGGTAGGAAAAAAAGGAGGAGAAACCTACCGAGGTACCGGGTTGAACCTTAACAGGGTGCTGTTAAGACATCTTGGAAACTATAACAGAAGAAACATTAACAGAACATTAACGCGGGATGAACACAGCCATGTAGAGTGAGTAAACTACTGAGGAGGCTTTTGACGTGGTATGACGAGCGGGGACCAATCTTTTGGCAGGATGGGCTTATGTCTCTTGCCCACCCTACTTTCTTGGCAAAAAGAAACTCAGAGCGTCAGCCGCTCCTGCGCCTCTTTATAACGGGCAGCGGTTTTTTCCGTAATCTCCGCTGGCAGCGGGGGCGGAGGCGGTTGCTTGCCCCAGTCCAAAGAAGAGAGGTAGTCCCGCAGAAATTGTTTGTCAAAGCTGGGTTGCCCCTGCCCCGGCTTATACGCATCCATAGGCCAAAAGCGAGAAGAATCCGGGGTCAGCACCTCATCAATCAGGATCAGCTCGCCGTCGACCATGCCGAGTTCAAACTTGGTGTCCGCGATGATGATTCCCTTGCTGCGAGCATACTCCGAAGCCTTCTCGTACAAACGGATACTGATGTCTGCCATCTTGTCGGCAACGTCCTTGCCGATAATCTCTTCCATCTGGGCCACCGAGATATTCTCGTCGTGCAGACCCTGTTCCGCCTTCGTGGAAGGCGTAAAAAGCGGCTGGGGAAATTTATCAGACTCCTGCATACCTTCTGGCAGGGCAAAACCGCAGACGGTGGTATCTTTCTTGTAGGCTGACCAAAAAGAACCGGAAAGATAGCCCCGAACAATGCATTCAATGGGCACCACTTGAGTGCGGCGCACCAGCATGGAACGGCCTTCTAACTGATCTCGATATTGGTGGCAAACCTCTGGATACTGATCAACATCAGCTGAGATCAGATGGTTGGGCACAATGTCAGCCAGCAGATCAAACCAGAACAGGGAGATTTGGGTCAACACCTTGCCCTTGTCGGCAATGGGATCATCCATCACCACGTCATAGGCGGAAATTCTGTCGGTGGCGATCATGAGCAGTTTGTCCTCATGACCAGGGATTTCATACATATCGCGAACTTTGCCGCGATGAAGCAGGCTCAGTTTTGGCAGATCAGTCCGAATAGCAGCGTTACTCATGGTATTTATCAATCAGATGGATTTCGGTGCTGGGTTGTAGGGGCAGGTCCCCGTGCCTGCCCTGCCCTATATAGAAAGGGCGAACACAGGGATTCGCCCCTACAGTTCTGCACCAGAACAGGTCGTCTTTTCCAGGCGAATTCCTTACAGGCTCAGCTCTTTTTTCACTGCGTCGATAACAGCGTCGCTGGAGGTGGCCTCAACAGAAAGCAGCAGGCCTTCTTTCTCGTAAAAGCCGATAAGAGGAGCGGTCTTTTCGTTGTAGGTGGCGAGACGGTGGCTGATAGCCTCTTCGGTCTCGTCCTCGCGCTGAATAGCCTTGGAACCGCATTTGTCGCAGATACCTTCCTGCTTGGGCGGATTGGACTTCACATTATAGATAGCCTGACAATCGCTGTTCTCACAGGTGCGTCGGGTGCAGAGACGGTCCAGGATGATGTCCTTGGGGACGTCAATGCTCACAGCCTTGTCCAGGGTGATATCCAATTCAACGAGCAACTCTTTCAGGGCTTCGGCCTGGGGAATGGTACGGGGAAAACCGTCCAACAGAAAACCTTTGGCGCAATCGTCTTCCTGAAGGCGTTTTCCCATAATGCCCATGATCAGAGAATCAGGAACCAGATCACCCCGCTTCATGTACCCTTCAGCCTCTTTTCCCAGGTCGCTTCCGGCCTGAACAGCACCACGCAGGATGTCGCCGGTGGAAATTTGGACAGAACCGTCAATAGCGGTCAGAAGTTTTGCAACAGTTCCTTTACCTGCACCGGGTGCGCCGAGAAGGATAAGTTTCATGGTGTTCTCCTTAGAAAATTCTTTATAATTTGCTGATAAAGCAGATGCCATCCTGTATGAGGTTGCGCTGCTTTTCTGTTTAAGATTAGGGATAAACTCTCCTAAAGGGGAAAACTGAACACCTTACACCATCTTTGCCTTTGATGGTAGGGAAAATGCGGCGGGAGGGATCAAATTTGCGGTACGATCTGAACATCGCACCGGAAGAGGTCGGGCGGAGGAAATAAATGCGTCTTCAGTGGTTCCGAGGGCAACATGAAAAACTTGAATGAACGGTCGGACCTGCACAGGGAGATGTCTTCCCTGGCCACGGGCCGGAGAGACCTTTGCGGGCCGTTTCCGTTCAAACAAGTTTGGTTATGATTTTATATTGTTCCCGCCCCGGAGGGGCGGGATGGGTGCTACTTAGTCATAAAGTCAGCATAGGCATGAGAACCGTGCTCGCCGTAATCCAGTCCTTCGATCTCTTCTTCTTCGGTAACCCGCAGGCCGACTGTGGCCTTAATGACAGTGAAGAGGATAAAGGCGCAACCGAAACTCCAGGCAAAGGCGGCTCCGATACCGATCAGCTGGGTGGTCATAATTTTGATTGTCATGCCATCCATGTTAAACAGGCCAGCGGCCAAGGTTCCCCAGGCACCACAAACACCGTGGACAGAAACCGCGCCAACCGGATCATCAATGTGCATTTTATCAATAGTAACAACGGAGAAGACCACCAAGACACCTGCAATTGCACCGATAAGTATGGAACTGGTCGGGCTAACATTGGCACAACCGGCAGTAATACCGACCAGGCCAGCCAAGGCACCATTCAAGCTCATGCTGATATCCGGCTTCTTAAACATAACCCAAGAGGTGGCCATAGCAGCAACGGCTCCGGCACAGGCCGCCAAATTGGTGTTGACAAAGATCATAGCGGTATCGGTGATTCCGGCAGTGGTGGAACCGGGGTTGAAGCCGAACCAGCCCAGCCAGAGGATAAACACACCTACAGCGGCCATGGGGATATTATGACCTGGGATGGCCTTGACTTCGCCTTTTTTCCCATATTTCCCTACACGAGGACCGATAACGATAGCCCCTGCCAAGGCGGCCCAGCCACCGATGGAATGAACAACCGTGGATCCTGCAAAGTCGATGAATCCCATACCTTCAAGCCAGCCGCCGCCGTGGAACAGGCTACCCCAGGCCCAGCTGCCAAAGACCGGGTAGATAAAGGCGCAAAGCGCGGCACTGTAGAGCAGATAGCTGGTGAACTTGGTACGCTCAGCCATGGCACCGGAAACAATGGTTGCGGCAGTGGCAGCAAAAACACACTGGAACATCCAGAAAGCAAGGACCCAAGGATCACCGCCGACCTTGAAGTCGCTGAGGAAAAAACCGTCCGTACCAAACCAACCTGTACCGTTGGTGCCAAACATCAGACCAAAACCGATGGCCCAGAAGAACAAGGAACCCATGCTGAAGTCCATCAGGTTCTTCATCATAATATTGATGGCATTTTTGGCACGGGTAAAGCCCGCCTCCACCATCGCAAAACCAGCCTGCATAAAGAAAACCAAGGCAGCGGCTACCAACGTCCATATGTAGTCAAGATTGGTCTGTACACTCTGAGCCGTAGGGTCGTCACCTGCACCGGCTAAGGTCGGCAACAGAGAGAGAGCAAGTAAGGCTCCGGTCAGCAGCGTTTTTTTCTTCATTATTCTCACCTTGTTTCTATATCCCTTAAGAAAATTATATGATTTCTCGACTTTTCATGAAAAAGACCAAAGCGCCGATGACCAGATTCCAAATATAATCAAGATTCGTCTGCACAGTCTTCACTCCGGCTTCATCGGCAACGACAAGGGTCGGTACCAGCGCCAAAGCAATCAAAATTCCTGTTGTCAGAGTTCTTTTGTTCATGTTCTTTCTCCTTCACCGATCAAGCAGCGCATGTGCTCTTTTGTTTCGGCGATACCTATATCGCTGCCTTGCCTTTTTCGCCCGTCCTGATCCTGCACACGGTGTCAACCGGCAGGACAAAGATTTTGCCGTCACCGATTTTGCCGGTCCGGGTGCCGGAGATCACCGCATCGATAACCCTATCCACGTCTGCGGCATCAACGACTATTTCAATTTTGATCTTAGGAACGAAGTCAACTTTATATTCCGCACCCCGATAGATTTCCGTATGCCCCTTTTGCCGACCAAATCCCTTGACCTCGCTGATAGTCATTCCTTTGATCCCGAGCTCATTGATCGCCTCTTTCAAGTTGTCCATTTTGAACGGCTTGATAATTATTTCTATTTTTTTCATGTCTCTTGCCTCCCCTCTATCCTTTGTTAAATGGACTGCGACATATTGTTGTCCTTCTTATGCAGCTTATTAAGCAATGAGCGTGCCAAAATTTCTACCACTGAGATGATTATCTTTTAACTTACTGTTTTTCAATAACATAACGACAGATGGAGAGTCAGGATGGGCAAAGCGCCTACAGTAAACAGCTTTCATTAATGAAGCTTAACTTCGACAATGAACCTTCATGCCTACATTAACGAAGATTACTCTTCCTTAATGTAAAAAAGAACAAAGAACGAAGAAGAATTCTTTTTTGGAAAGGGACCACTCTGAGGAAGGTTGCAAAATACGAACGCCTTATTTTGCTGTTGACGGAGGCTTACCCAGGCAGTATATGCTTCTCGGCATTTTGCATGTGCGTTCGCGAATGCATACAGGTATACCTTCTACAGAGCGGGCTTCTCCCGTAACCTCCCCTATGGAAACAATAAATCCCTGCTTAACCTGCGGGGCCTGCTGTGCCTTTTATCGGGCATCTTTTTACTGGGCGGAAGCAGCGTCTGGCACACCGGGTGGCGTCCCGGATCATTTGACTGAAAAACTGAACGATTTTAGGCTACAGATGAAGGGCACCAGAGGACTAAAGCCCCGATGTATTGCTTTGACAGGAAATATAGGACAGAGCGTGAGTTGTTCGATTTACGAAGAGCGGGCCTCGGTCTGTCGGGATTTTCAGCCATCGCTGCTGGATGGTGTGGTTAACGAACGCTGTGATCGGGCCAGAAAGGCTCACGGGTTGGACCCGGTGACTCCCGGTGACTGGGGACTGGAGGATTTTCCTCAAGCGGCTTGATGAAATGTAGACTCAGAGCTGGTGTTGCAAAACGGAGCTTGCAGGATGTGGGTAGATCAGGAGAAG
>JBATKL010000524.1:0-4174 GCA_049669385.1 Candidatus Electrothrix sp.
CTGTGTCTGGTCCTCATTCCTTTTTTGTTGTATCTGTCAGCATTCAAAAAACAAAAGAAGTAATAATAAATAAAGAAGCTACCCCCAGAGAGGGGGCTGGCTTTCTATAATGCAATAAAAAAATATATCGGAGCACATGCGTTAATGCGGTTCATAAGAAGAAATACACTGAATAATCTGAGGAGAAATTCAGGAGGACTCAGCAGAGTGGGCAATAAAAAAAAATATATCGGTGTCAGTCAGGATGAAGACGGAAGTTGGAAATTCACTGTGAGCAAGGCCAACGGCAAAATAAAAACCGATGCGGGACACAGCACAGCCAAGGTGGCGGCTCTTATGCGGGATGAATATATTCTCAAGCATAGCCTGAATGAAAAAAGTAATTTTCCGGTCAAACGAATGGCAAAAATGCGTAATGATGCCTACGAACAAATGTTCGGAACCTTGAAATAAGGCTTGACTGAGCCTCTTCAATTACCGTAAAAATAGCGTAAATTGGGGCAAGGCCTCCAGTTTCTACGCAAAAGAAAAAAAGAAGAACAAAAAAGGAATACCAGAATGGCTGAACTGAACGAAACTGCGGAAGCAAAACAGAAACTCCGGGAATTGAAAGAGAAAATGCTCACCCTGAAGGAGCATCTTTGACTTAGATGGCAAAAAACTCGACATTGAACGGTTGGAATCAGAGTCTCTGGAACCCAACTTCTGGAACGACCAGACCAATGCCAAAAAAGCCCAAAAACAATTAGGCCAATTGCAGGATCTGGTCAAGAATTGGGAGCAAAATTTTGATGATCTGGAAGAAGCAGACATGCTCCTTGATATGGCTACTGAGGAGCAGGACCTAGAGACCCAAAAAGAGGTTGAGGCATCACTGGCCCAGCTACGGAAACGAGTGGATCTGGTCGAGCTGGAATGCATGTTCGACGGTGAGCATGACGACAGCAACGCGCTGCTCACCATCCACGCTGGAGCAGGCGGAACCGAGGCTCAAGACTGGGTGGGTATTCTTCTGCGGATGTATCTACGCTGGGCGGAAGCCCATAATTTCCCGACCGATATCCTTGATTATCTAGCCGGTGATGAGGCTGGAACCAAGTCGGTAACCGTTCGCATCAAAGGAAAAAACGCCTACGGTTATACCCGATCCGAGGTCGGCATCCACCGTTTGGTACGTATATCACCCTTTGACTCTTCCGGGCGACGCCATACCTCTTTTGCCTCGGTTATGGTCTTGCCGGAACTGGATGATACCATAGAGATAAAGATCGACGAAAAAGAATTGCGGATAGATACCTATCGGGCCAGCGGTGCTGGGGGCCAGCATGTCAATAAAACCGACTCAGCCATCCGGATCACCCATCTTCCCACAAATATTGTGGTGCAATGCCAGAACGAGCGTTCTCAGCACCGCAATAAGGACATGGCGATGAAGATGCTGATGGCTCGGCTCTATAAAAAACAGCAGGAAGACCAAATCAAGGCCAAGGAAAATCTGCACGGCGATAAAAAAGAAATCGCCTGGGGCAGCCAGATCCGCTCCTATGTCCTTCAGCCCTACCGTTTGATCAAGGATCATCGGATGGACCTGGAAGAAGGCAATGTGGATGCTGTTCTCGATGGACGTCTTGATTCGTTTATCAAGGCCTTTCTGCTGTGGCAACCGAACTGAACTGTGCTGAACTGTGCCAAATGCGGGGCCTGTGCTGTTGTCTGCCCGGTTTTTCGGATTGATGGACGGGAGGTGCTGACTGCCCGAGGCAAGATGCACCTCCTGACCACAACGCTGGCTGAGCAGCCCTCTGCCGCGTTTGAGGATCTTTTTTCCCGCTGCCTACTCTGCGGGGCCTGTGAACAGGCCTGTCCCCGGAACATGCCGATCACAGACCTTATTTCTCAGGCTCGCAGTACCTTCTCCCCCTTTTACGGGCCAAATGGGCTGAAGAAAGTAGCGGTCTGTACTGCGTTAACTCACCCAGGGCTCCTCGACGGACTGGTCAAAGCGGGCATCAGCCTGCAACGCCTCAATGCTCTACCCGCTCTTTCTGGTCTGCGTCTCAAGCTCGGTCTGCTGGAAGAAAGAACGAGACCTTCCCTGCTGAAAAACAACGACACTCTCTTTCAAGAAGATCAAGAAGAACAGCCCGCATCAGCTATCAGCTATTTTACCGGATGCCTTGCCCGCCATATCCAACCTTCCATTGCTGAAGCAACCCAAACCCTGCTGAGCAAAAGCAATCTGCCGCCTGCTCAGGTTCCGGCTGATCAATATTGCTGTGGCCTCGCGGCCTGGAGTGCTGGCAAAAGGGAGCAAGCCCGCGAGCTTGCCCGAAAGAATATTCAGGCGTTTTCTGCTCCTGCACTTGCTGATACGCCGATCATTACCTCCTGCGCCTCCTGCTCCTCTCACCTGCTCGCCTACCCTACCCTGTTTGCCGAGCATGATCCTTGGCATCGCAGGGCATTAGCCTTCGCTGACCGTGTCCGGGAATTCACCTCCTTTTTCGATGATAAGCTGCCAGCCTCTCCGCGTATCGACACTCCTGAACATCCCAACCATCCTAAGCAACGAATTTTCTATCATGATCCTTGCCATCTCCGTTTCAAAGACAAGGGAATGAGCGCCCCTCGCTCTCTTCTGCAAAAAACAGGCGTGCATATTCTGGAACCGGAGGAAGGCCCGCTCTGCTGCGGACAAGGAGGACTCTTTCATCTTGCCTGCCCTGAGCATTCTTTACAGATATTTGAAAAAAGCAGTAAACAGGCCCTTGCTGGCGCTCCTGATTGCATAACCACTACCTGTTCGGGTTGCTTGATGCAGTATCAGGAAGGGTTTACTCGGCAGGGCCAACGGGTTAAAGTTGTGCACGTTGCTGTTCTACTGACGGATTTTACCGACGACTCCGTACGTTGACATATCCATCAAATATTTTATTTTGAAGGGCCTTGGACAACTCCTGTTTGCCTACCCTCCGCTTCCAGCTTTTTGACCAGTTAATCGACCGCATCGGTCACATCTTCATTTTTCTGATACTACACATACATTCCGCCTCATGCCCTACAAGAAAGGAGCTGCAACCGCAATTGAGCAACCACCGGCAAGGGCACTCCTCTACAGGAATGATTATTGACAACGAACTCTTTTTATGAACATTATAATAAGACAAGCAGCACCCCATAACATGGGGTAGTTCCTCCCAGAATAAATACACATCTCTTTTAATTCTAGTCAGTTCATATAAAAAATATATTATCCCAAATACATCAATCTTTCAGGGAGAAAAAATGAAAGCAACGAATCAATTAAGGAAAGGAATATTGGCTTTATGCCTCTCAGCTGCTTTGCCGGGAACAGCCCTTTCCGCTCAACTTATTTATTCATTAGCAGCAGGCCCAAACGAGGCCTTACGAGAAGACAGTACAGCAGTTGCCAGTACCGAAGTTGCTGTCCAGCTCGCCCTCTCGTCCCCTGAACAAATTTCTCCTCAGGATGAGGTTATTTTCCCTCTGCCTAACGGTCAGTTGGTCACCGGAACCGTGTTCAAAACCCTGGAAGGCAGCGGACCTTCAGCACTTGAGCAACAGGCCACCTCGGTTACGATCATCAGCTTGAATAATAACGGTGGAGGGCTACGGATAATTGAGCAAGACGGAGCGGTTACCGGTATACTCCTTGTTGATAACAGCGAGAAAAAAATCTATCAAGCAGCCTTGGACAGTAATGGATTTGGAGTTCTTCAGGAGGATGATCGCAATAAACACCTCTGTGTAGATTTTCCAGGACAGACCGGGCCACTTCCTGCGGAAATGCCTCTTGTTGCAGAGCTGACTCCAGACCTGACAACCCTAAAAAATCTTGAGAGCCGTCCCGGCTCATCCAAAACTCTTTATATCAATTACTGGGGCGGGACCCTCTCCGGGACAATCTGGAATAGTAACTATAATAGCGGTAACGATATTACCTATACCCCATATAGTAATGATTCCAACACCAGTTCATTTTCCACGACAGATCAATATAACATGTGGCTGGCCTGGCAGGAAGCGGCAGAGGATTATGCCCCCTTTGATATCAACGTAACAACAAAGGCGTCTGTCTACCTGGCAACCCCCGTTGCAAACCGAATCCAGATAATTGCCACAACAACCGATTATTTCTATCCCAATGCCGGTG
>JBATKL010000525.1:0-1531 GCA_049669385.1 Candidatus Electrothrix sp.
AAATTAATATAACGTAATGAGTGCGTACAAAAAGTCAAGATGGTATTGATTGTTCTGATTGAATAATCCTTGAGCCGGGATCATGTCCAGTATAATATCGCCTGGGATGCCTTGGGCAAAGTGAAAAATGAAATAAGGGGAGAAAGAAGTAAGATCTTGCTGGACCGTATCGACCTTGCGGAATCCTGCTCTTTTTTGTACTCTTCTGCTGTTTTTATTCTCTTCTCGTAACTGTCACCACCTTGGGAGATCCTATGCCTTGTTCGACGGAGTTTTTGCTCTATGTCACCGTGTATCGTCTGAGTGTGCTGGCCATTGGTGCGCTTTCTATCTATCTTGGTTTTCGTTTGTTCAGTCGTCCTCCCGGACAGGCTGATTTTGCGGAGATCGCATCTTCCGCTGGTGTTCAGGCCGGTGAATTCAAGCTGCGTGTGACGAATTTTCTTCCCGGTATCTATTTCGCCCTGTTCGGCACTGTGCTGATCGGGATTATGCTGTGGCAGGGACCGCCGCAGATGACAACTCAGGAAGTACAAGAGAAAACGGATGTCGGTTCAAGAAGCACGAGCACGCTGGAAATGCGCGGTGGTACAGCTGCTGATTCTGCGGGAAAGTCGCCTCGAACGGCACAGGATGAGGCTATCGCTGTTGATCAGGAATGGGCGAAATTGGACAAGCCCGGCATGATTTCTGCCGAAGCGGCTGAACCGTTGAGTAATATTGCCAGGCTTTGGCAGGGGGAAGGGCGAATAAAAGAGGCTTTGGTAATGGCAAAGCTGGCGGCAAGGTATGGCGAACAGGTCGAGGTGCTGGTTTTATTTGCCGAACTGCTGGATGAAAACGGTGAACTGAAAAAGGCTGTGCAGGTCATGCAGGTCGCTGTTCAACGTGATTCATCGTATGCGGACAGGTTGAGAGAGATGCAAAACCGTCTTCATACACAGGAGTGATACAGGCAATGGGTTGGTTGCGAAAAACGAGATGTTCACCATGTTTCCTGCTTTGTTCCTTGTACCTTGTTGTTTTTTTGAGCAGTGCAGCAATGGGGCGGGAAACAGCAGGTTTTGGTCGCTATTATGCTTTGGTGATCGGGAATAGAGATTACACACACCTGGACAACTTGCACACGCCGTTGAACGATGCTAGAGAGGTGGCAAAGGTTTTAACGGATCAGTATGGCTTCGATCATGTTGATTTGATGCTGAATGCCGACAGAAGAAAGATCATGGATTCCATATTGGATTGGTGCGACGGAGGGATACTTCAGGAAAATGATAACCTGCTGATTTATTATGCCGGTCATGGTCGTCTGGATGCTCAAGGCAAGTTTGGGTATTGGCAACCTGTAGACGCGAGGGACAGGGAGACCGACTGGATTTCAACTTTCTGGGTGACTGAAAAATTGAAGGCTGCCAAGGCCAAACATGTCTTGGTTATTGCGGACTCGTGCTATGCCGGAAGCCTGTTAATGCGGGGGAATAGAATCCCCCCTTTTGACGGTATAAATCGAGGCGAATGGCTGTACAGGATG
>JBATKL010000526.1:0-6319 GCA_049669385.1 Candidatus Electrothrix sp.
TCTCAATCCATTTGTACAATAGAGAGCGATTGATAAAATAGGGTAAGCACAAGGTCGGATAGAGTCGGATGCTTCGGGCCTGAACATGAGGGATAAAATAACAAGATACCTGTTAAGGGTACCGTGACGATTTTCGGAGGATGTAACGAGGCAACGAGGCACGTTCCTCCTGAGGAGGGGAGGAAGAAAGGGCTGTCTTTTGCTGACAAACGAACCTGCGTGGTTTGCTCGGTTATGATGGAGGGGAGTGCTTAGAGTGCTTATCAGGAGGAGTGGTCTATAAAACCAAAGTTACCCTCTTTTCCCAGCAGATGGCTGAACTGCTCCTGATTCTCCTGGATCTGACTGATAACAGCCAAGGCCACAGCTAAGGCACGACGCCCTTCCCTGCCCGAGACGGTTGGTTTCAGGCGATGGCGGATATTATTAACAAACTCTCTGATTTCCATTTCCAGCACATCCTGATCACTGAACCCATGCCGGGATACATCAGGAAGCGGTATACTTCCCTGGGCACCTTGTTTCAGCTTGATCGCCATGACTTCCTTTTTGCCAAAATCAACAGACAGGTATTTCCCCGGCTGAAAAATACGCATCCGCCGTATATTTTCCATGGAAATTCGACTGACCGTAATATTGGCGGTGCAACCGTTCTTAAAAACAATCCGGGCATTGGCAATATCAGTGAGCTGCGTGATCACCGGAGCACCGACGGTATGAATGTCCTTAATCGGCGAGTTGATGATGGAGAGGATAATGTCAATATCATGAATCATCAGGTCAAGGATGACATCAACATCTGTCCCCCGATTCTTAAAGGTCGACAGGCGATGAGCCTCAATAAAGAGAGGATTGTGCAGTAAGGGCTGCATGGCCAAGACAGCAGGGTTAAAGCGCTCCAGATGCCCGACCTGAAGCAGCAACTTCTTGCGATCAGCCAGGGCAATCAGGTCATCAGCCTCTTCCAGCGTGGTGGTCATCGGCTTTTCCAGGAGGATATCCACCCCATACTCCAGACAGGTCATCGCAACCTCGTGATGATATACTGTGGGCACAACAATGGAGACCGCATCGACCTGTTGAAGAAGCGGCTGATACTCTGTAAAAGCCTTGGTTGAACATTCTTCGGCAACGGCCTGCGCACAGAGCGGATCTGCATCTGCGACACCGACCAGTTGCACATCATCCATGGAGGCATACTTCATGGCGTGAAAGCGACCAAGATAGCCGACGCCAATAACTCCGACTCGTAATTTTTCTTTATTCATTCCTCTTAACGGCTCTGGAACAGCATAAAATTGTATCCCTGAGGCTTCCGCTTCCTTATACTGTTAAATTCCAAGGTAGGCCTTTTGGATATCCTTATTACCCAAAAGAGTTTCCGCCCGGTCATGCATGGTGATCCTGCCGTTCTCAAGAACATATCCCCGATCAGCTGTTTTCAACGCCAAATTGGCATTCTGTTCCACAAGAAAGACAGTTGTGTTCTCTTCCTGATTGATCTTTTTGATAATACTAAAGATCTGCCTTGTCACCAGCGGTGCCAGCCCCATAGAGGGTTCATCAAGGAGCAAGAGCTGTGGCCTGGCCATCAGGGCACGGGAAATGGCCAGCATCTGCTGCTCCCCGCCGGAGAGATTACCGCCGGGTTGATGGCGGCGTTCCGCCAAGATGGGAAACAAGGTGTAGACATGCTCCAGATCCTGGCGGATCTGCCCTGTGTCCTTGCGAAGAAAGGCACCCATGTCCAGATTTTCTGCGACGGTGAGTTCTGGAAAAATATGACGTCCTTCCGGGACTTGGCTGAGCCCCAAGGTGACAATTTTTTCTGGGGCCATGTGAGCGATGGAGGTGCCGTTGAACAGTATCTCACCACTCCTGGGCGGAACAATGCCGCAAATGGACATCAGAATGGTTGATTTTCCCGCTCCGTTAGCCCCGATCAGGGTAATAATCTCTCCCTGTTCCACATGTAGATTGATATCGTGCAGGACCTGAATATTACCGTACGAGGTATTGATATTCCGTAGCTCAAGCATATTCACTCATTCAATCATTCAATCATTCAATCATTTTTGCTACAGACCGAATAACGCAAGATTATTTCCCTTCGGCAATAGTCCGGATAATATCCGATTTACCAATCACCCCGACCAGCTCTTCCTGATCAAGAACCGGCAGCGTATGGATATTTTTTTCCGCCATTAAGGTGGCAAGTTCTTCCAGAGGAGTGTCTTTTTGCACAGAGATAACCTCTGAAGCATAAATATCACCCACTGTCACGCCAGCCATTTTTTTCATCTCCTGTTCCATTTTTTCTGGGCGTTCCAAAAAGAAAAAGGCATCCAGAATGGCTACAGCAGTGGGAATATGGACCTTCTTATTCTGAAAGATAAGGTCACTTTCCGTAACCACTCCAATAAGCTTACCCGTCCCGTCAATGACTGGAACCCCGCTGATTTTATTTTCCGTCAGGATCTGAGCAAGCTCACGGACTTCAGTCTCTTTAGTGACAGCGATGACGCTTTCCGTCATCAGGTCTTGTGCACGCAACATTATGTTTCCTTGGTTTTCTCTATCAATATCGTTTTCTGGCTTGTATTACAATCTCTCGCTGCAAGAACAAGCACAGGACTCTTTACAGGTCGGACAGAGGCGACAATCAGCGTTTTTTATCCGCATAAAGGCCCTTGGCAAAGCCGCCGCAACCTCAGAGGCTGTGAAGCCGTGGCTCCGGTCTTCAGCCAGGATATCAGCAGCCAAACCATGCTGATAGACCCCGATTGCAGCAGCATCCCAAGGTGTATAGCCCTGGACAAGCAACCCGCCGATCAGACCGGCCAGCACATCGCCCATACCACCGGTTGCCATTCCGTGATTACCACTGCTGTTGACGGCCCAGTCGCCTTTGCCGGAGTTCAGCACTGTTCCTGCACCTTTGAGGACCACAATAATTTCATGCTCAGCATGCATCTTATCATGCATCAGGTCTTTTGCCAGCCGATCTGCGGCAGCCAAACGATCTTTTTGAATATCAGTGACTGTTTTTCCCGTCAGGCGAGACATTTCGCCAGGATGAGGCGTGAGAATCCGAACTCCACCGCTTCTCTCAAAGACCTCCGGGTCTGCGGCCAGCAGGTTCAGGGCATCCGCATCAATGATCATAGGCAGCTTCAGCTCCCTGTACAAGCGGCGAACCAGTATACCCGTCTCAGTATTCGTCCCTAGACCCGGCCCGATCACCAAAGCGTCCCTATCGACAAGAAGCTCGCAGATCAGATCATAATCAGCCGTACAAAAAAATTTGTTCGAATGAGGGAGAGGAACCGTCATGGCCTCGGGAAGGCTTGTCTCGAAAATCGGATTCAGATCGGCAGGGACTGCCAGAGTGACCAGGCCGCAGCCGCTGTGCAAAGCCCCCTTGCCAGCAAGAATGGCAGCACCGGTCTGTCCTTCAGAGCCAGCCAGTATCAACAGGTGCCCATAGGTTCCTTTATGCGTTGCCGTTCGACGCTCTTGAAGACGATGGGCTATTTCGCAACAATCAAGGACTCGGCCACACAGCTCTGCCTGCTTCATCACCCGGTTGGGGATGGATATATCAAGCATTGTCAGCTTGCCGACCATCGAACCTCCGTGCAAGAAATGCCCAGGTTTGGCAAGCCCGTAGGTCACGGTAAGATCTGCCCGCACAGCCCCGCCAAGAGGGTTGCCGGTATCAGCACAAAGGCCGGAAGGAATATCCGCCGCCACCACAGGCCATTGCCGATCCCTGGCCAAGGTATTGATAAACTCTATAACATCGACAAAATATCCTACAACATTCCTGGACAGACCTGTTCCGAACAGGGCATCAACTAGACTGTGCACAGGATGACTGAAATGAAGTTGGCGGATCAATTCCCTCAGCTGTCGGACTTCATCCTCGTGGTGGATGATATAGTGGATAAAGCCAAGTCTGTTACAGATTTTTGCATTTATTTCAGCGTCGCCGGAGAGCCTTTCAGGAGTAACCAGGTAAACGAGAAAAGGACGCCCTCCCCGCTGGGCAACATGACGGGCAATAACAAGGCCGTCACCGCCATTATTTCCTGGCCCGATGAAAAGGCAAACGGTTTTCCCCTGAACAGCACCGAACTCGTGCTCCATCGCATCCACAGTTCCCCTGCCTGCATTTTCCATCAGGACAATGCCGGGGATACCTATCTCCTCAATGGAAATTTTATCAAGGGCCTGCATCTGGCCCGAGGTTGCTATTTTCATAATGACGGATTGCTGTTGCAACATGAGCCCCGTCTCTCTTAAAAAGGGGGGCAAGAATTTTCCCATCTGACCAGCAGGTCAAGTTATTTGACGCCGTCGTGCATACTATAAACCTTTTTCCTGTGAACAGCAAAGCAAAGAACAGCCATCCTGCGTAAAAAACCCAAGAAATCCACGTCCAGCACAAAGAAGAGGGGCATGAGCAAGAATGAGCAAAAAGGAGAGCCTTTTGTCGAATGAAGGCCTCAACATGAACCGTGCGTTGAGAAGAAGAGCAAGAAGGAGCGTAGAGTAACCTGTAAATTAACGGGGGTGGCCGTCTTTCCAGTCACTTTTTATTACTGTACCGTCAGGGAAAGAGATTGCCCCTTTCCCGTTAAATTTTCCGTCTTTAAATTCACCGGTGTATTTACTGCCGTCTGCATAGACCATCACGCCGTGTCCGTGGTACTTGTTATCTTGGAACCCCCCTGAATAGCGATCTCCGTTAGGCAGAGTGACTGTCCCGGTCCCGCAAAACTTTCCGTTATCCTCCCATTTTCCGGTAAACATGTCACCATTAGCAAAGCGTGCAGTAACCTGCTCCCCGTTTTTCCAAAGGCCATGAATGGTCCTGCCGTCAGGAAGGGTTAGAGTCCCCTGCCCGTGAAAACAATCGTTTTGAAAAGGTCCTTCATATTTTCTCCCGTCTGCGTAAACAAGGATTCCCTTACCGTGCCGTTTGCCATTTTTCCATTCCCCGGTATATGTGCTTCCATCCGTGTAGTTCATCACCCCTTTTCCATTGACACAGCTGGTGATGCATGTCCCCTCGTCCGCACGGAGCAAACTGCCCGAAACCAAAACAAGGGACAGTACGCAAAGAATCAACAAGGCTATTTTCAAGGAAGCACATTTAAGCATAGCAGGCGGTATGTAAAAAAAATATACAGGCAAAATCCAAAAAGACGAGAAGCCAACAATTTACCTTTTCAGTATACTTTTATATATCACGGGATAAAGCAGAGGTACAATCTTTTCTTGCAATCAGGTATTATTTTTTAAACTTCTCCAGATCCCTGAGTAAAAATGACTCAACATCTTCACGTCAAACTATTTCACTCTGCCCGAGGAGGAGTCACAGGGCGTTTATTGCCGGTATGTTGCAAAGTAGTCATGGCGGCGGCGACCATACCTGTGACATCGGTCAGATTGCCAGGTACAATCATGGTGTTATTTTCCTTGGCTAACTTACCAAATTCGTCAAGGTACTTCTTTGCCACCTCAAGATTGGCAGCCTCATGACCTCCGGGAGATGCCAAGGCTTCGCCGACCTTACAGATGCCAGCTGCCGTGGCAGTAGCAACCTTAAGGATCTCCTGAGCCCGACCTTCGGCCTCGTTGATCCGTTTCGTCATTTCGCCCTCGGATCTAGCTATAGCTTCGGCCTTTTCGCCTTCCGCTCGATTGATCATTGACTTTTTGTCACCTTCGGACCGAGCGATTTCCGCCCGTTTTTCCCGTTCCGCCTGCATCTGTTTTTCCATAGCATCAAGAACAGAACGAGGCGGCTCAATATCCTTTATTTCATAGCGCAACACCTTGATACCCCAGTTTTGAGCCGCATCGTCAATCGCTTCAACCACCTGCTGGTTCAAGCTCTCACGGGCCTCAAACGTGTTATCCAGGCTGATCTTTCCGATGGCGGAACGAAGTGAGGTCTGGGCCAACTGGGAAGCGGCGAAATGATAATCCTCAATACCGTAGGCCGATTGACGTGAGTTAACGACCTGGATATACATAATACCATCCACTTGTAGCGTGACGTTATCCGCTGTAATACAGGTCTGACCGCCGATATCAACCGGCAACTCTTTCAGGTTCCGTCTATAGGCGATTTTATCGAGAAAGGGAATCAGGATATGAAATCCTGCCTCAAGGGTGGTGCGGTATTTCCCCAGACGTTCAACAACGTATTCATGACGTTGCGGAACAACAATCGCTGTTTTAATCAGAATAAAAACAATAAAAACGACAAGGACAATTACGCCGAACAATAACTCCATTTTACTCCTCC
>JBATKL010000527.1:0-7465 GCA_049669385.1 Candidatus Electrothrix sp.
GTGAGTTCCGCCTGCAAGGCCGCTGCCGCAGCCAAGGCCGAGCTGACACCGGGTACCACCTCATAGGGAATGCTCTCTGTATCCAGACACTGCATCTGTTCCCGGATGGCCCCGTAAATGGCCGGATCACCGGTATGGAGGCGCACAGCCTTTTTGCCCGCCCGCGAAGTCGCAATCAACACGGCAAGCACCTCCTCCAGCGTCATGCCAGCTGAATCATAAATCTTTGCCTGCACCCCTTCCAGCAGAGCCGGATTGACCAAGCTGCCTGCATAGACAATGACATCCGCCTCATCCAGCAAACGCCTGCCCTTGAGGGTGATCAGCTCGGGATCGCCGGGTCCAGCTCCGAGAAAGACAACCGGTGTGCTCATTACACGCATTTTATACAGCCTTGCTTATTTGTTTTTTGCGGATCAACAGGGTGGAGAAATAATGAAGATCCTTGTCTGCCGCTTCCCTGATATCCGTATAGATACGCTGGCCGTCCATGCCGCAGCGTTCCAGCAACACCGCCTTATCGGTCAGGCCCAGTTCGTCCAGCAACTCAATTACCGCAGGCAAACGACGAAAGACCTTCATCAGGACAACTGCATCAGCGGTCAACAAAATATCGCGCAAGCGCGTATCATCAAAGGCGGCAGGCACCACGGAAAGCACATCATCACCCAGACCCAGCGGGGCATGGAGCTGGGCTGAACAGGCCGCCATAGCCGTGATACCGGGAATGATCGTTACTGGCAGCTCTCGACCCGATTCCTGAAGAGTATTCAGCAGGTAAAAAGAGGTAGAGTACAGGCCTGGATCACCTAGGGTGGGAAAGGCCACGTCCTCGCCCTGATCAAGGCGCTCTAGTACAATCCTAGCTGCGTCCTGCCAACCCTGCTGCACCTCTGGATCATGCTCCTGCTCCAACCGGATTTTTTTCATCGGAAAGCGAACTTCCAGGACCTCCTTATCGGTAGATCCCACCATAGCTGAGGCAATCTGAAGGGCCGAGCTGGATCCGTTCTCTCGTGCCTTGGGCACCACCCAAACCGTGGTCCGTTCAAGAATCCGTACGGCCTTGCAGGTCATAAGCTCCGGATCTCCCGGTCCGACGCCGACAAGATAGAGACACCCCTGCTGTTTTCCTTGTTTCATTTTCTTCCGGTTATAATGGTAATGGGGTTGAGCAGGACTCCTGGCTCCCCATAATTGGTATAGCGTATTTCTTCACGGGTGACCGCCACGGTACGGGCATCCACTTCCAGGCCATTGGCAGACATCAGCAAGGGAGCCTGCTCAGCGGTATTTTTCAGAACTGCACTGGCTACCATTCTGCCGGTGGCTGTCAAACGCTTGGCACAGTAAGGGATGATCTCTGCCAATAATCCCTTGCTCCCGCCGACAAAGACCCGGTCTGGATCAGGGAGGCCAGCAAGCATTTCAGGAGCCTGTCCGCAAATCAGCTTGATATTATACAGATTATAGCGAAGGATATTGGCCCGGATATTTTTCTGGCCCTCTTCTTTTTGCTCTATAATATAGATGGTCAGATCAGGGCAAAGCCGGGCCGCCTCCACGGAAACAGAACCGGAACCACCCCCCACATCCCAGAAAACACCGGTCCGAGGAAAACGCAAACGATGGAGGATCACAGCGCGAATCTCATCCTTGGTAATCAGACCCCGTGAGTGCTCGATCTCGTCTTCCTGGAGCCCAAAAACAAACTCAGCTTCAGAATTTTCAGCGATAGTATCCTCCTCCCCTGCCCGCTTCTGTTCAATCAGCATCATGTTGAGCGGGGAGAATTGCTGGGTAGCAACGTCTGCCAAGGTACCGCTACACAGGCGTTCGTCCTTCAGTCCGAGGTTCTCGGCGATCCGTACCCGGATGCTCTTTATCCGGGCAGTGTCATGATGCTCCTCCAAAACCGCAAGCAGCTCTTTGGCAATACGGTTCGGGGTGTTGCGATGATCGGTAAAAAGCATCACTTTGGGCTTGTTCAGGATTCTCCCGGCGATATCGCCAGGAGAACGACCGTGCAGGCTGATCAGAGGGAGATCATCCCAGGGCAGCTTGAAACGGGTACAGGCCAGCTGCACCGCAGACAGGGCAGGATGAATGTGAATCCGTTCAGGACCAAAACGTTCCAGCAGGGTACGACCAATGCCGAAAAAGAGCGGGTCCCCAGAGGCCAGGATGGCAACATCACCTTGGCTCAGGGCCACGGCCAGTTCAAACACCATCTCTTCCACCGGGGTAATGGGAATCCGATGGATCTCCATACCCTTGAGTAAAGCCTGGTGCCGTGATGAAACCACCACCGCACTGCATGTTGCAATCTTTCGCAGCTGCTCCTTGGGCAGCTCTTCACCGCTGACACCGAATATAAAAACTTCAGACATCCTTTCTCGCTCCGTCCTCCGAGGTTCGTGGTCCTTGAACTCCTACACAACCCTTTTTTATCTTGTGGTACCAATATAAGGGGCGCAGTATAGAGGAAAATCTCTCTTTTGTCATTAAGTTCTATCGGATGAGCCCTGTCCTGATCGACAGAACTGCTCAACAGAACTGATCGACAGAACTGCTCGACAGAAAGAGGGGCGGCAAGAGAGTCTATGCAAGATCGGAAGCAACGTCGAAAACAACATCGAAAACAACATCGGACAAATTTGCCTGGCGGAACGTCTGAACGGAAAACTATACGATGACAACACTCACTTCGTACTCCTTAATCTTACTCAGCAACGAGGGGTAGCTGACCTCAAGAATCCGTGCTGCCTGGCTTTTATTACCTTGAGTCGCTTCAAGAGCCTGCCTGATCAGCCGCTCTTCTACTCTTCTTCTCCCCTCTTTAACTGAGGAAACGCCAGCCAAAAAATCAGAAGCACTGCTGATGCGACCTCCCCGGATATTTTCAGGCAAATTTTTCGGCAAGATATGCTGTCCCTCTGCCAAAATAACAGCCCGCTCCAACACGTTTTCCAATTCACGAACGTTTCCGGGCCAGCCATAAGCAAGGAGCTGTTGCAGAGCAGCAGGACTCACTCCTTCAATATCTGGTCTGTTGAGGCTTTTTGTAAACTTTTTGGTAAAATAATCGCAAAGGACAGGAATGTCGTCACTCCGATTGCGAAGCGGCGGTACTTGGATATTAATGACATTCAGCCGATAAAAAAGATCTTCGCGAAAACGCCCTTGTTGCACCTCCTCGCTGATATCTCTGGCTGTGGCAGCAAGGATACGGACATCAATTTTCTTTCTCTGAGCGGATCCAACCGGTCGGATTTCCTGCTCTTGTAAAACCCGTAACAGCTTAACCTGTAGAGACAAAGGGAGCTCGCCGATCTCATCAAGAAAAAGAGTCCCCTTGTGCGCCTCTTCAAAAAGGCCTTTTTTGTCCCGATCTGCGCCGGTAAAGGCACCGCGCACATAGCCGAAAAATTCACTTTCCAGTAAATTCTCCGGGACACTGCCGCAGTTTACCGCAATAAACGGTTTATCCGCCCTGCCGCTTTTGGCATGGATGCCGACAGCGACCAGTTCTTTGCCTGTCCCGGATTCACCGGTGATCAGCACGGTGGTCGGATGCTCTGCCACCTTTTCGGCCAAAATGAACACTTCCTGCATGGCCTTGCTTTTGCCAATCATCGCCCCAAAACCGGCTTTTTTTTCCAGCTCAGCGACTTTCCTTTTGAGATAAATATTCTCCCGCCGTAACCGCTCTCGCTCCCCAGCCTTTTTCAGCACCAGAACGACTTCATCGGTCTTAAAGGGTTTGGAGATAAAATCATAGGCCCCCTGCTTCATCGCCTCAAGGGCAGTATCCACGGAGCCAAAAGCGGACATCATAATCACCGTGGCACCATGCTCAACAGATTCTGCTGCCTTGAGAAAGGCCAAGCCGTCCATTTTGGGCATTCTGATATCGCAGAGCACAAAGTCAAAGGCTTTCCTCTCCAATAACCTGACAGCCTCCTTACCGTCCGCAGCCGTCTCCACCAGATAACCCTCTCCGGTGAGCAAAACAGACAGCATATGGCGCATATTTTCCTCATCATCAACAACAAGGATATGCTTTAAAATATTTTCAGCGGAGTCATGCATGTCCATCTCTATCATGTCCATCTCTGTCATGTCCATCTCTGTCATGTCCATCTCTGTCATCAAAGGGAGCAAGCGGCAAGGTAATCAGCATACGGCTTCCCCGCCCGATTCCATTCTTCAACTCCATTGTACCACCAGCCGTCTCAACGAGAGAGCGGGAAACAGACAGGCCTAATCCAGTGCCTTTGCCCGGCTCCTTGCTCGTATAAAAGGGATCAAAAACAACAGGTAAATCTTCCTCGATGATTCCAATCCCATTGTCGCTGATACAGACAAGGAGCTGCGGAGCCCCTTTTTTCAACAGGCATTGCAAGGCTGTTGTCACCGACACCCTGCCCTTTTTCTTATGAGCCACGCCCGGCCCATCCTCCTGTTCAGCCATATGGATTGCATCGGCGCTGTTCAGCAGGCAGTTGACAAAGACCTGCCGCAACTGCTCATGGTCGGCATAGACCCCATCCTCTTCAGCAGTGAAATCAGCATCAATAATAATGCCTCGAAACACAGCTTGTATTTTGACCATCTCAAGAACTGAATGCAGCAGTTCATGGAGGGGGAAAATCTTCGGGTTCCCCTTGGCGGTTCTGGAAAAATCCAATAATTGTCGGATCAGTTTATCAATCCGCTGCACCTCCAACTCAGAACGACGGAGGAAATCCTTATGCTGCTCACTCTGTCCTTTTGACCCGAGAAGAATACCAATATAGCCTTGGACCACGCTCAAAGGATTGCCGATCTCATGGGCCAGTCCCGCCGCCATCCGGCCCACCGATGCTAATTTTTCCGCACGAACCATCTCTTGCTGTTGCTTTTTCAGGGTCTGGTTAGCGACTTCTAAGGCGGTCACAGTGCGCTGCAAGGTATGACGATCCTCATCTATTCTCACCAGCATACTATTGAGGCTAGTCGACAGCTTCCCGAACTCGCCACCGGAATCCTCCATGACAAAGCGGAAGGGATCATGGCGACTGTATTGATTTGCCAGAGCGACTAATCGTTCAACAGGACGAATCACCAGCCTTGTCATTCTGAAAAAACCGATAGCCCCCAGAACGAGGATGTTAATCAGGAGATACACAAGAACGGTTTTTTCTGTTTCCCACAGGGTCTGTGAAAGAGCATCCAACGAGCGAACAACTGAAACTGCTCCGACAATTTCACCCTGCTTCATAAGAGGACGGGCGTTCACAAGAAGATCATTACAGAATAATCCGTGCGAAAACGAAGCTGCCGTGCGACTTACTTGCTTTCCGGTGTTCTTGGCTTCAACAGCAGCAGCGGTCAGAAGCGCCGTTATTTGATCATTTACCTGATTATTTCCGTTTGCCGGAGTTTTTTCTTTTCTCCCCTGCCCTGCCTGCTTCTCCGTTTTCAGCAGGACAAAGAAACGTCCGTTTTCAGAAGACTCGTAAAAGTCTGAAAAAACAAACTCCTGAGGAGTATCGCGCTCACCTGCTCTACTCTCTCTGACCAATAACGACTGGATATGGGAAAGCACGGCCTGGTCATGCTCAACCTTGTGTCGCAGGGCATCGTGTTTCCACAAAAAAAGAAGCACAAAATTTATCAGCAGCATACCGATCAGCAGTAAGCCGCATATGGTTATTGTTAATTTGAGCTTCAAAATCCCCCTGTATTCGCCCTGGACATCCAGAGCCTACCCTAATTATACACCTGTTTTTTTTCTTGTATCCCCTTAATTGCCCTCTTCAGTTTATATAAACCGAATTGATTTAATGCCGTAGCTGCAAATTTTAACACACTGCAATCCCCGATCTTATAACCAAGACAGGCATAAGCACTTTCTTCCTGATCAAACTCAATCGTTAAATAATAATTCGTCCCTTCAAATATTTCGCATTCTGCATTTAAAATGGATTCGTCGATGCCATCTGTCAATTCATCAACCAATGTATATTTAGCCGCATCATCGTAGAAGTCAAAACTCTTTATGATAAAAATACAAAAGTCCTCACTGCCATCGCTGATTGTTGTATATCCTTCATTTTCACCAACGTATGAGTCCGCTATAACCCATGCACATTCAACATTCATTCATCAGCCTTTTCTGTATAAGACCTGGTTGCATTAACAACATATCATCTTATTGTTATTTAAAAAGTTACGCATTGTCAAATCGAACCACATATTTTCGAAAAGACAATACAAGGGCACCTCTCGATACTTCTCTGCAAAAAATCATCGCTGAGGATAATTCAGTCCGGAAAAATCTTTCCCGGATTCAAAATATTATGCGGGTCAAAAAGCTTCTTGAGTCGCCGCATAACCGAAAGGGCTGTTTCGTCAAGTTCCTGAGATAAAAAGGGCGACTTCGTTATACCAACTCCGTGCTCGCCAGAAAGCGTACCGCCCATACTGAGTACGCGTTCAAAAAGCCGTTCCTTGGCCTTGAGTCCGCTATTATATTCCTGTTCGTTCTGTTTATCCACCATGATGTTCACATGGATATTACCGTCTCCGGCATGACCGAAGGTCAGAATAATGAGGTTCAGCTCCTGGGCCAGCTGTTCGGTAAACCGGACCAGTTCGGATATCCGCGAACGGGAGACAACAACATCTTCAGCAATCTTATGGGGCCGCAGGCTCAAACAGGCTGGCGCGATAGAGCGTCGGGCCGACCAAAGTTCCTGGGTTTCCTCTTCGCTGTGCGCCTGACGCACCACGCAGCCTTCCTCTTTCCGCTGTCGAACAAACGCTGTAAAAAGTTTTCCTTGTTGCTCAACCTCGGATGTACTCCCGTCAAATTCCACCAGCAATAGGGCCGCTGTTTTTTCTGGTAACAGGCTGTTTAACCGATTACTCAACCGATTATTCAACCGATCACGTACCACCTGGACAGCGGTTTTATCCATATATTCCAAGGTACAGGGCATGAGCCCGGCAGTAAGAACCTTGGCAACCAAGCCGGTTGCCTGCTCCAGGGAGGAGAAACTGAGCAAGAAAGTCACCTTGGCCTCGGCAAGCGGGAGAAGGCGAAGAATGAGTTTGGTAAAAATCGCCAAAGTACCTTCGGAGCCGATGAACAGTCGGGTCAGATCATAACCCACCACTCCCTTTTCCGTGCGCACCCCTGTCCGCATGATTTCACCGTTGGGCAGCACCACCTCAAGACCGATGATGTAATCGCGAGTCACCCCGTATTTCACCGCACTGGGGCCGCCAGCACATTCAGCAGCATTACCGCCAATGGAGCAAAACTTCAGGCTGGCCGGATCAGGAGGATACATCAAGCCATGCTTTTTGACAGCGGCCTGCAACTCACCGGTGACGACACCGGGCTCCACCACGGCAATCATATTGTCCGAATCAATCGCTACAATTCGATTCATCCGACTAAACCCAACAACCAACC
>JBATKL010000528.1:0-7962 GCA_049669385.1 Candidatus Electrothrix sp.
GCAATCATTGAGCGCATCACTGAGCCAGAACGGGTCATTACATTTCGGGTGCCTTGGATGGACGATCAGGGCAGGGTACAGGTGAATCGAGGTTTCCGGGTTGAGATGAATTCAGCTATTGGTCCGTATAAGGGCGGATTACGTTTCCATCCTTCGGTGACTCTGTCCATTATTAAATTCCTTGCCTTTGAGCAGGTCTTTAAAAACAGCCTGACCACGCTTCAAATGGGCGGAGGGAAGGGCGGGGCAGATTTCGATCCCAAGGGGCGCTCTGATGCCGAGGTTATGCGTTTCTGTCAGGCCTTTATGACCGAATTGTCCCGCCATATCGGTCCGAACACTGACGTTCCTGCCGGTGATATTGGGGTAGGGGCCAGAGAAATTGGGTACCTCTTTGGGATGTATAAAAAAATACGTAACGAGTTTACCGGGGTCATCACCGGGAAAGGCTTGAATTGGGGCGGTAGCCTGATTCGACCGCAGGCCACCGGCTATGGCGCAGTCTATTTTACAGCGGAGATGCTGGCCGAGAGCGGCGATTCCCTGGAGGGCAAAAACTGCTTGATTTCAGGCTCCGGGAATGTGGCGCAGTACACAGTAGAAAAGATTCTTCACCTGGGAGGGCGGGTGCTGACCCTATCCGACTCATCGGGATATATCTATGATGAAGAGGGCATTGATGCAGAAAAACTCCAGCATGTTATGCAGCTGAAAAATGTTCGGCGAGCCCGTATTCGTGAATATTGTGAAAAATACCCTCATGCAGTTTATACTGAGGTTAATCCTGATCTTGATTATAATCCGCTCTGGAATCATAAAGCGGACTGTGCCATGCCTTGCGCGACCCAAAATGAGATCAACGAGCAGGATGCACAGCATCTCCTGCACAATGGTGTAGGCCTTGTTTGCGAAGGAGCCAATATGCCATGCACGCCTGATGCTATTGATATTTTTGGAGAGAATAATATTCTTTACGGGCCTGGGAAGGCGGCCAATGCTGGTGGTGTTGCGGTTTCCGGGTTGGAGATGTCGCAGAACTCCATGCGGCTTGCCTGGTCTGAAGATGAGGTGGATAAACATCTACACAGAATCATGAAGTCCATCCACACAACCTGTATAGATGCTGCTGAAGAGTACGGGCTCCCGAGGAATTATTTGGCTGGAGCCAATATTGCGGGTTTTGTCAAGGTAGTGAATGCCATGCTTGACCAGGGGTTGGTCTGAAATGAAAAAACAAGAGAATATGTCAAGAAGATAGGACGCCTGAAGTAATGACAGTAAACGAGCTCAATCAACAAAATGAAGATGGCATCAGGGATTCGTTAGAGCAGTACTTCGTTGATATAAGGTCTGAATGCCCCTATGGAATGCCGCAGCGTGCTGTCTATCATCAGGCGTTTTTCGGTTCGCTGCCAGACGCTACTATGGATTTTTTCTTTCGCAATGGATACCGGAGGAATGGCAATTGTATGTATTCCATGCGTTGTTCAGGTTGTCAGGAATGTATACCGATTCGCTTAAATCCTGAGGAATTTTCTCAAAATAGAAACCAGAAACGGGTATGGGCAAAAAATCGTGATGTCAGCGTAGGATTGGCACCATTGACAATGTCTGCTGAAAATCTTGCCTTGCTGGATCGTTTTCTCCAAAATCGTTTTCCAGACGGTCGAGCCAATGCAGAAAGCTACTACAGTGGTTTTTTTATTACCTCAATGACAAAGTGTTTTGAAATTCGCTATCGAGTGGCTGAGCAACTACTGGGTGTGGCGATTGTTGACTGTTCCGATGACTGGCTTAATGCCGTCTATTTTTATTTTGATCCGGACCAAGGTGATCGGAGCCCAGGAACGCTCAATATCCTTTATCTGATAGAATTCTGTCAGCGTCACATGATCAGCCATCTTTATCTTGGTTATTGGATTAATAAGGTTAAAGGGATGCTGTATAAAACAGCGTTTAAGCCTCATGAGCTGCTTATTAACGATGAGTGGAAAAGTGTGCCCAAATAGAAAAAAATTGCTTTTCAGCGCTTATTTCAGGTCAATTTTATTAAATTTAAGCACTTATGTGATTATGGTGCGTAAAAATTTAACATAATATATATTATGCGACATTGTGTATGTTTCATTAAAATACGCAGCAAAATTTTGCTGCGCTCGACGTGCCCTTGACATCCTATGCCCTCCTGCATTTTAACCTGTTATTATCGACCAAATGGTCCGGCGGTTTTTGTAAACGGCTCTTTCGCGGTATCAACCGCACTGCTTGATCGCGGGCATGCAGTTCATTACCTGGCAGTTGTTCCTTTTCCTGTTGAACATCCGAATTGTCATTTTCATCGTTTTCCCAGGCCTGAAACAAAAACTTCAGGATATGACTTTTGGGTTGTCTTTCATCTGCTCGCTCCCCTCCTACTTCTCTCTCTTGGATGCAGATATTCGGTTGATTGTTGGTTGATTGATTATTTGCCTTTGGCTCTTCTACCTTATTGCAACCCCTCTCGCCCTCTGCCATCCGTGCAGGTTGCCGTTAAAAGACACCGGATAAAGCGGCGCAACTTATTGTAATTAAACGTTAATAACTGTTGAAGAAAAAGACAAGGAAAAACAGGAAAGATTGCCGTTAGTCGATTGATCAAGGAACTTTACTCACGGCGATAAGTATTTATTTGAACGGGTTTCATGAACATGACCCCATGTGCTAACAGCAAAAGCTGAACGGTGTAATCAAACACCGCTCAGTAGAATTCACAGCGCAAGTACTTCATTATTTTTTACAGGTACTTGCGCTGTGAGGCAGCCTGCAGCCTTATCAAGGCTGCTTACTTCACCTCTTCAAAATCAGCATCAACAACATCATCATCGTCATCTTTGCCAGAAGCCTTACCTGCACCAGTGCCTGCGGCATCAGGACCTGCACCTGCTGCAGCTCCCTGATCCTGAGAAGCCTGGGCATACATCAGCTCAGCCAATTTATGGGAAGCCTGGGTCAGGGCCTCAGTAGCGGACTTGATGGTATCAAAATCATCGCTTTCCAGGGCCTTTTTCGTCTTTTCAATCTCGCGTTCCACATTGCCCTTGGTCTCAGCATCCACTTTATCGCCAAGCTCACCCAAGGTCTTTTCGGTCATGTGGATCATGGAATCAGCATTATTTTTCGCTTCAACCATTTCTTTGCGCTTCTTATCTTCTTCCGCATGCAGTTCCGCATCCTTTTTCATATTCTCAATCTCTTCTTCACTCAGGCCGGAAGATGCGGTGATACGGATGGACTGCTCTTTGCCGGTGCCCATGTCCTTGGCAGAAACATGGAGGATACCGTTGGCGTCCAAGTCAAAGGTAACCTCAATCTGGGGCACGCCGCGCGGTGCAGTCGGAATGTCAGACAACTCAAAGCGACCGATGGTCTTGTTGGCGTCGGCCATCTCACGCTCACCCTGGAGCACATGGATGGATACCGCAGGCTGATTGTCCGCCGCAGTAGAGAAAACTTGGCTCTTTTTGGTCGGAACCGTGGTGTTCTTTTCGATCAGCTTGGTCATAACGCCGCCCAAGGTCTCAATACCAAGAGAAAGCGGGGTAACATCCAGCAGCAGAACGTCTTTTACATCACCTCGGAGAACACCGCCCTGGATAGCTGCGCCGATGGCAACAACTTCATCCGGGTTAACGCCCTTATGAGGATCTTTACCGAAGATCTGTTTAACTTTTTCCTGTACCTTGGGCATGCGGATCATACCGCCGACCAAGATGACCTCGTCGATATCAGAGGCGGACAGGCCAGCATCTTTGAGCGCGGTCCGGCAGGGGCCTTCGCAGCGATCAATGAGATCTGCAACCAAGGATTCCAGTTTTGCTCGGGACAATTTTACATTCAAATGCTTGGGGCCGGTGGCATCTGCGGTAATAAAAGGCAGGTTGATATCTGTCTCCATAGAGGAGGACAGCTCTTTCTTGGCTTTTTCTGCTTCTTCTTTCAGACGTTGCAGGGCCATCTTGTCGCCGCGCAGATCAACACCATTTTCTCGTTTGAACTCATCAGCCAGCCAGTTGACAATGCGCATGTCAAAATCTTCACCACCGAGGAAGGTATCACCATTGGTCGATTTTACCTCGAATACACCGTCGCCGATCTCAAGAATAGAAACGTCAAAGGTACCACCGCCCAGATCAAAAACAGCGATCTTTTCTTCGCCTTTCTTGTCCAAACCATAGGCCAGAGAGGCTGCGGTGGGCTCGTTGATGATGCGCTGTACATTTAGGCCCGCGATTTTACCCGCATCCTTGGTTGCTTGGCGCTGGGCGTCGTTAAAGTAGGCAGGAACAGTTACAACCGCCTCGGTGACGGTCTCACCAAGATACTCTTCTGCGGTCTTCTTCATCTTGCCCAGGGTTATGGCGGAGATCTCTGCTGCGGAGTAGGACTTGCCATCCACTTCGACCATAGCGTCTCCGTTCGGGCCTTCCACGATATCAAACGGGCTCAGCTCAATGGATTTTTGCACCTCGGGGTCGCTGAATTTACGCCCGATCAGTCGCTTGATAGCAAACAGGGTCTTGGTCGGGTTGGTCACAGCCTGGCGTTTTGCCACCTGGCCCACTAAACGTTCGCCACTGTCGGAAAAGGCGACAATAGAGGGAGTGGTCCGAGTTCCTTCGCTGTTTTCAATGACCTTAGGATCACCGCCATCCATAATGGCAACACAAGAGTTGGTGGTTCCTAAGTCAATTCCTATTATTTTGCTCATGTTTCTTCTCCGTTAATCTCTTTATCCTGAAAACAGCTTCCGGGCTGTTCTTTATCTCTGGATCTATTTTTGTGAGCACTTTTGTGAGTGCGTCCCTTCTCTCGACTTCCTACAATGCGCATTAAAACGCCATTGTCAAGAAAGAAGAGCGTTTTTTCGAGCTACGCTGCTGTCTCAGTTGGACCACTGGAGACCACGACCTGAGCATGTCGCAGCACTCGATCCTTAAAGGTATAGCCCTTGGCAAATTCCGTGACCACATGATTAGCCGGTACTTCTTCACTGGCTTCCATGGTCAAAGCATCCATTTCATCGGGATTAAAAGGTTTGCCCAAGGCATCCAGCGGGGTGACCTCAAAACGCTCCAACACGGTGTTCAGTCCCTTCTTGGTCAACTCCACCCCGGCCAGCAAGGCCTCAAGCTTCTGTGCAGGATCACCACCTTCAACCGCACCCTGCTCCAAGGCCCGATCAAGGTTGTCCACGGTGCTCAGCAATTCCCGTAGGATATTTTCACCGGCGTATTTGAGGAGCTTCGCTTTATCACGCTCCATCCGCTTCTTGAAGTTCTCTGCATCCGCCTGGATACGCAGCATCTGGTCACGTTTTTCGGCAAGCTCCTGAGAAAGCGTCTCCACAGTGGCCTGATCCTCTTCCTCTGTTACTGTTTCTGTCTCTGTTGCTGCTTCTGTTGCCTCTGCTTCAGCCGAGTCAGCGACTTGGGGCTCCTGCACCTCTTGTTCTTCTTCGACTAACTCTGCTTCAATTTTATTTTCTTCAGTCACGTTTTTTTCAGTCACGTATAGTTCTCCTTGGATGATCATCCGGTTGACCGGACAATAGTACAAAAGATTTTTTTGCTTAAGTCAGATGCAATAATAAGTATGGGTATTTTGCGTGTCAAGGGAGAGAAAGGAATGATCTTGTCTTTCAGAGCCTGGATAAGGGATTTTATCTGGGGGGAGAAGATTGTTACACACTGAAACTAACGATTAGAACAATAAAAAAAGAATTCAAAGGGTTACCACAATGTGATACATATCAGTCAGTGGCTCTCAATAATTTTATAGAGATAAAATGTGGTAATTTCAAAACATTGCTCATCAGAAAGGCCTGAAGAAATCCTTATAAAAAAAGGCAGTATTGCATCTGAAGATGCCTATCTATCACCCTTGTTTAATTAAAAAAGTTGACAAAGAACTCTATTCTTTTTAATTTGATTTATAAGTGCCTCTATGCTTACACAGCGGGTGCATGACTTTCTGTGCGGAGCAGGATTGTCAATTCCTGTGCCGGAAAGTTGATAAAGCCACAGCCGTCGCGAGGCGGTGTCGGAAAGCCACGGGTCTCTGATAGGAGAGACAGCCGGGTTACCTGCTTTTAGTTTCCAATACCAGGAGGTGGTGTTATGAAAGCAAGACATTCTCTACTTTGCGAACGTATGGCAGGATTGGCGGTATTTTTACTTATCGTTATTCCTCTTGCAGCGCAAGCTGGGGTGCAGACAGCAGTTGTTGTTGACGGTCAATATGATGAATGGGATTTGGACAAGGACTGTTCCATCCCCATGGGTTCTGACCGACAATGCACCGGAGAAGCATTGCCGAATGTTTACCTGCGTTATGACAGCATAACCAACACAGTTTTTGTTCTTGTTTTACAGAAAGACAGTCTGCAGGATGGAAGAAGTAAACCAGTGATGAATATTTATTCCCTTGGGCAGAATATCCCGGTGAATATTAATGAGACCGGGAAGGTTTCAAGCTTTTCTTGGGTCAGGGATGGTGGCAACCGCGTCGGCTGGGAAGGCTCATTTCAACTAGGCCCTGGAGCCTATGACTGTAATACAGCCTTGAAGACGATCGAGGGAACAAAAACGGAGAGAAGAAAAGCGTCAGAAGTGAAGGTCCTTGATATGGAAGGACTCTCTTTCCAGTGTGACTGACAAGGTCCAGTTATCAAGGTCCAGTTATACTGAAAAAGGGTAAATACTATCAAATATAGTATATCAGATCCACCTGTTTTATAAGGGGCCGCCGGTTCAAGGGCAGCCCCTTTCTTATTCCTTCTTATTTTTTGGGCCGGGCTACATATCGAATGATTTGCCTTTCCCATATGTTTGCGGTATATCCTTTCGAGCAGAATGGAACCCAATTCATCAAAAAACAGGTCAAAGACGGAATAAGAAAATTATCTTTATGCAATCATCACCTCTTCAACCCCCTCTTCATATCGTGTTGGTCGAGCCGGAAATTCCACCCAATACCGGGTCAATTGCTCGTCTCTGCGGGGCAACTGATTCAGTTTTGGACTTGATACACCCCTTGGGTTTCAGTACCGATGACAAGCATTTAAAACGGGCAGGTCTTGATTATTGGCCCCATGTCAATATTCGACACTGGCAGAATTTCGATGAATTTCTTGACCAGCAAGATGAACGCAAACTTTTTTTCTTTACCACTAAAACAGAACGTCCTCATTACCAGGCTGTGTTCCGTCCTGGAGACTGTCTGATATTCGGTCGTGAGACTAAGGGCCTGCCTGAAGAAACCCTTGCGCTCTACCCTGACCGCTGTTATACCATCCCCATGTCGAATCCGCATATCCGTAGCCTCAATCTGGCCATGAGTGCCGGGATTGTTCTTTATGAAGCTTTGCGTCAGGTGCAATCTCTTTAAACCTTTATATAAACAAACACCTCTGCCCTCTGGGCCGAGATAATACAACATGAAAGTTGGTCGGGTGACTCCAAGGAATCGCCGGTACTTTCATATAAAAAGGAGTACTACATACCATGCCAGAGAGAATTTATAACTTCAGCGCCGGACCAGCCACCCTGCCCTATTCAGTTCTTGAAGAAGCCGCTCAAGATATTGTCAATTTCAAGGACAAGGGTATTGGCCTTATTGAAATGAGCCATCGCTCTAAGGAGTTCATGGCTGTTGCTGATGAAACTGAAGCCTTGGTTCGTGAACTGCTTGAAGTGCCCGGAAATTACAAGGTGCTTTTTCTTCAGGGCGGTGCCTCGTCGCAGTTTTTCATGGTTCCGATGAACCTGCTCGGTCCGGGCAAAAAAGCGACCTACCTCAACACCGGCATCTGGACCAAGAAGGCCATTAAAGAGGCCAAGTTGTTCGGGGATATTGATGTGGCGTATTCCGGCGAAGAGAGCTCCTTCAACCGGGTTCCTGAAGAGGGCGAGTATGCAGTGGATC
>JBATKL010000529.1:0-1740 GCA_049669385.1 Candidatus Electrothrix sp.
AGCTTTCTCCGCAAGGACGGCACGGTCTGGAGCACGGATAAGGACGGCATTATTCTCAACCTGCTGGCAGCGGAAATCACCGCAAAAACCGGGCGGGATCCAGGTGAGCATTATCAAGATCTGACAGAGCAGTTCGGCGCACCCATCTACGCCCGCATTGATGCCCCGGCCAGCCCGGAACAGAAGGCCGTCCTGAAAGGATTGCGGCCCGAAGATGTGCAGGTAACCACCTTGGCTGGAGAACCCATCATTGCTGTCCTGACCAATGCACCGGGCAATGACGCGCCCATTGGCGGCCTGAAAATCGTGACGGAAAACGGTTGGTGCGCCTTACGGCCTTCTGGAACCGAGGATATCTACAAGATCTACGCGGAAAGCTTCATTGACCAAGCCCACCTGAGCCGAATTCAGGAAGAGGCTAAGGCGATGGTTGCTGACCTGCTGTAACCCTTGAGAAAAGATACTGACCCCCAATAAACGCCAAGAAACGATATGGATACCTTTCTCCTTGATGAACAGCTCCGCAACTTTTTGCGGGAAGACCTCGAACACGGTGACATCACCACTGATGCCATTTTCTCTGATCAAGAAACCGCCACCGTCACCATTCGGGCCAGAGAACCGCTGATCGCTGCCGGTATGGAACAGATTGCGGCCAGAGTTTTCCGCCTGCTTGATGAGCGCGTGACTTTCTCCCGGCCAACAGCGGACGGTGAGCGGGTAAACGCCGGTGAAGTGCTGATGACTGTCAGCGGTTCGGTCCGCACCCTGCTCCGGGGTGAGCGCGTGGCCCTGAATCTGATTCAACGCCTCTGCGCCATCGCCACCCTGACTCGGCAATACGTGGATGCTGTACAAGGACTCAAGGCCAGCATTGTCGATACCCGTAAGACCACACCGGGCCTGCGCATGCTGGAAAAATACGCTGTACGGGTGGGCGGGGGCAGGAATCACCGTTACAGCCTCAGCGATGGGGTCCTGATCAAGGATAACCATATCGCCGCCTGCGGCTCTCTCCGCCAAGCCGTGGAAAAAGCACGAGCAGCAGTACCGCATACCATCGCCATTGAAGTTGAAACCGATACCCTAGAACAGGTGCAGGAATGCCTGGAATGCGGTGTTCAGATCATCATGTTGGATAATATGGACCTCGCCACCATGCGGCAGGCCGTAGCCATGATCAACGGAAAAGCCTTCATCGAGGCCTCGGGTGGGGTAAACCTGGACACGGTGCGAGGAATTGCTGAAACCGGGGTGGATATTATCTCGGTAGGGGCTCTGACCCACTCTGCTCGGTCTTATGACATAGGGTTGGATTGGCAGTAGCTTGCAAACAGAACGACGTAAGGTGATGTTGCAAATACACCGTTAAACAGCGTGCGTGGGAGCAGCCCCAGGACTTTGCTATGAATAAAAAAGATTGGCAGGCCGTTGAACAAGCTCGTGAACTGTTCAACCTCGGAGAGCAGGCAACAGCTGAAGAAATGAAACAAGCCTACCGGCGGATGTGCAAAAAATATCATCCAGACAGAGCCGAAAAGGGGGATAAAAAAAGGTACGCCGAAATCATGTGCCGCCTGACCGACTCCTACGAATTGCTCATGCGCTATATCAAACAGTACCGTTTTCCTCTGAAGCCGGATAAAAAAACGCTCTACGACCCTGAAGACTGGTGGATGAATCGCTTTGGTGATGACCCGCTCTGGGGGAGAAAAAAACGTTAGCCAGCCCCAAAGCCAG
>JBATKL010000530.1:0-4041 GCA_049669385.1 Candidatus Electrothrix sp.
GGAGAAAAACGCCGATGAGGGGAGCAGCAAGCACCGCAACGAGGACACCCCCTATTGCTCCATTGATTGTCTTAGCAGGACTGATGCTTGGACAAAGCTTCTTTTTACCGAAAGCTCGACCACTATAATAGGCACCCGTATCAGATCCGGCAGTAATAGCCGTTAGCACCAATAACCAAGAATTGCCAGCTGGCAGAAATCGAAGCAAAACAAGAAAGGAAGAACAAATGGCTATATAAAAAACAGCAAAGCCAGACTGCATGAGAAAGGCCAGAGGATCGGCAAAACGGGTATAAAAAAAGATGGTTAACACGACCAAGCCCAGCAGGGCAAGGTAGCTGCCAACCAGTACCTCGGACGAACTGCCGTCAGCAGCGGCCAGGACTGGGATCAGACAGGTCAACACGGACAGGAGCAATACGCCTGTTCCAGGTGTTTTGTCGATCATCCGAAAAAACTCATACAAAGCAATAGCCGTGCCTATGGTGAGAGCGCACCAAAATATAAAAGGAGTGGCCAAAAACAGCAGCAATATCCACAGTATAACCATGAACGCTCCAGGGATCAAACGTTGTTTCATAACATCGTACGTTTTATTTTATATGAAACCGGTCGACTGTCCGCCCACCATTTTCATTTTTTTATTATCCTGACCCGACAAGGTAAGGGATGATCACGAGACAGCACAGCCCGTTTCCGCCTGCGCCTGCGCTCCGGTTTTCCCGAAACGTCGCTGACGCCCCGCGTATTCCTCCAAGGCCTCAATAAACTGATCCCTGCGAAAATCCGGCCATTGAGTATCTGTAAAATACAGCTCAGCATAGGAGAGCTGCCAGAGCAAAAAATTGGAGAGGCGCTGCTCACCGCTGGTCCTGATCAATAAATCCGGGTCAGGCTGACCTGTAGAATAGAGATGATCACTGAACAGCTGATTATTAATATCCTCCGGCTTCAGCTCGCCAGCTGCACATTTCCGACTGATCTCCTGCACAGCCTCAATCATTTCTGCCCGAGATCCGTAGCTAAGGCAGAGGTTCAAGCGAAGCTGAGTGCAGTGCTCTGTCTCAGCAATGACCTTGTCAAGCATCTTGCGCACATCATCAGGAAGGCGCTCTTTCTGGCCGAAACATTGCAAGCGGATCCCGTTTTTTTTCATAGTATCCAGCTCAGATTTTAAATACGCCTTCAGCAGGGTCATCAGGCCCTTGACCTCCAGACCGGGACGACGCCAATTCTCCGTGGAAAAAGCATAGAGGGTCAGGTACCTGATCCCAACCTCACGAGCTATTTCTACCGCCTCACGCACGGAATCCACTCCAGCTTTATGGCCGAAGAGTCGAGGACGATGGCGCTGTTGGGCCCAACGACCATTACCGTCCATGATAATAGCCACATGCTTAGGAAGTGGGTCCGGGTAACGAGTTGCATCCATAGTCTTCAATGAGGCTAAACCTCCATAACCTCTTTTTCTTTGCCAGCGGCTATCTCGTCGATCAGGGTGATGAATTCATCCGTCACTTTCTGCACCTCTTCCTGATCGCGAAACATCTCGTCTTCAGAAATTTCCTTGTCGTTCTTTTGTGCTTTAAAGGTATCGTTGGCATCACGCCGGTCATTACGTACTCCGACCTTGTACTCTTCAGCAATCTTCTTTACCTTCTTCACGAGTTCCTTACGCCGTTCTTCGGTCAACTGAGGAATATTGAGACGGATAACCTTGCCGTCATTGGCCGGTGTCAGGCCAAGATCTGAACTCATGACGGCCTTTTCCAGAACAGCCAACATTTGCGGGTCCCAAGGCTGAATCACAATCATTCGGCTTTCAGGAACCGTGATCGTCCCGACCTGATCAACAGGCAGGTTGGAACCATAGGCATTCACTTTAATTCCGTCCAGCAGGTTTCGGGAAGCACGACCGGTTCGGATCCTGGTCAGCTCTCGTTTCAGCGCCTCAACCCTTTCCTCCATACTCTCTTTTGCCAGCTCTACAACCGCATTTGCCATAACATCCTCCGGTGATATATATTGTACAGTTTGTACAGTCTTTTATAGGCCACAAACAGTCTTGTTGTGCGACAACGTTGTGTGAAACCAGGAAGTATAATCAATTTTCATTATTTGCAAAGTTCATTTTTTCCTATTGGTGCAAAAGAAGGGAAAGGACGCAGAGGCATCCTGAAAGTATACCGCAGAAGAGGTAAAATGAAATGGAAAAGAGAATGCCGCAGATCGGTAGGGTGAGCAATATTTCGGTTCTTCCTAACCTCTTCTGATTGAAAAGCTGTCAGATTGAAAAGCTGTCATATTGCCAATGTTGTTCACATTATCGCGCAAACTCGCCAGTACCCTCAAGGAAAGAGCCGTAAACATTTCAGAGCAATTACTTCAACACAGCTTTTTTGCCCTAACACGGCAGAGTACTGACATTTTATGTCAATGAAAGTACAATTTTTCATACAAAGTACCCCGCAACCAGAGATGCATTTTTGTAACCCAACTGAGTATTTTCTACCCTCTCCCCTTTATTTCTTTCTGCTTTATGCTCAAAAAAGCACCTCTGTTGTATTACGGCATAGTTTATGCTTTGTAAAAGATGTGCTCGATTGCTTTACAAAGCGGGCGAAAAACTTTCTGGCCAGGGGTAACAGCACAAGTTCCATCCCCTGGAAAGTTGCAAAAGCCACAACCGTCGTGAGGCGGTGTCGGAAAGCCACGGGTCTCAATTGGAGAGACAGCCGGGTTGTCTGCTTTATTATTTCCTTATAATACCAGGAGGAGATCATGAAAATCACAACAAAATTATTGCTCAGAAGTATGGCTACCCTCTCAGTTCTTCTGCTCTGCGCGACCCCACTTGCGGCCCAGGAGGATCTGAAAGTCGACCGAACCACTGTTGGCGGTCCAGGTACTGTCAAACTCTGCATCCGAAATTATGGAAAAACCCCGGAGGAAGCCTTTGCAGCAGGAGCTGAAATACTCAGAAAAGCAGATAGTCAGCTCGGTAAAAGCAAACTGCACGGCAATGCCCGCATCCGTGTCCTGCCGGAAAAAGAAAATGGGATGTTTGTTGTAGAGGTCTACTCTTTCCCAGACAGCGGTTCCTGTTCGCTCAAAACTGAGTACAGGACCGCGCAGGTGATGATTCAACCGTAAGGAGACGGTCAGTAACCATTACTTTCACTACAGCCACGCATAACAACACCACAAGCAGCCCTATCCTCATCTGGATAGGGCTGTTTTACTTTTCCACCACGCTTCATTTCGGTTTTTCTCATCCTGTTCTGATGTAAAAGATGTCACATTGCCGACGTTGTTCACTCTACTGGCTGTCATTTCATACCAAGCTCATTGATAGCGGTCAGCTTCTCTCCCCGACCGCCGGGGCTGGTTGCGCAATTCTGCAGAAACGGTTATATTTTCCGTATGAGTACAATGGACAACCCACATGACAGCGTGGTCAGGCAGACTTTGGGACGACCGGAGGTGGCAATCGGATATTTCCGGCATAACCTGCCAAAAGATCTACTGGATCATCTTGATCTTGCGACCCTTGAGCGCGTGCAGGACAGCTTTGTCGATCCAGAGCTGCACCCGTCGGCATCGGATCTTCTCTTTACCGTCGATTACCTTGCCGAAGGTGATGCGAAGGGCGAGCAGGAAAAACTTCTGCTTTGTACTATCTCACCGAAGGCACGGGCAAGGTGGATGAAACAACACTTGCAGCAGCCCTTGATCGGGCTGTTCCCGGAGGCGACACTATGAAATCATTTTTGAAAAAATATTTTGATCAGGGACGGCAGGAAGGACATCAGGAAGGAGAAGTCCGGCTGCTGCTTCGGCTGCTACGCAAACGTTTCGGCGATCTGCCCGGCTGGGCCGAGGAGCGGTTGCGGCAGGCTTCTTCCGCGATGCTAGAAACTTGGTCGGAACGGATTCTGACCGCCTCCACTCTGGACGAGGTGTTTTCCGAAGGGAAGGGATGAGTAAGGGCGTTTGAACGGTTACCGGTTTACCCCGGATGGATTATCCGTGGCCGAGAAA
>JBATKL010000531.1:0-1780 GCA_049669385.1 Candidatus Electrothrix sp.
GATCTATGCAATCCCCTCTCTCGAAAAAACACTGAAAACAATACCAATGTACTCACATCGTCTGCGCAAAATGGTTTAATCAGTCAGCTTGAATACTACAATAAAAGCGTTTCGGCAGACAATGTCACGGGCTACTATCTATTAAAAAAGGGCGAATTTGCATACAACCGAAGTTCAGCAAAAGGCTACCCATTTGGGGCAACAAAACGTTTAGATAGATATGAAAAAGGCGTACTGTCGACATTGTACCTATGCTTTACATTAAAACCAAATGCTCCTTGTGAATCCGATTTTCTTCTGCATTTGTTTGAGTCTGGTTCTCTAAACCGCCAATTGCGTGCAGTCTGCCAAGAAGGAGCCAGAAGTCATGGACTCCTTAATATTACCAAAGCTGCCTTCTTTGGTATCAAAGTATTCCTCCCAGATCAGAATCAGCAAAAACAGATCCAGACAGCTTTGAACACCGCTCAGCAAGAAATCAACCTCCTCAAGCAAATAGCAGAAAAATACAAAACCCAGAAACGCGGTCTGATGCAGAAGGTACTCACCGGCGAGTGGCGGATAAAACCGGAAGTCGTCAAAAGATATGCATGAGGAATGTATAATGAATGCCGAATTAAACAACCTCTTACAAGACATCGACCAACTCAAAATCAAGCTCGATGCTGCCCGCCCTTTGCTCAACAAGTCCATCCTTGAAGCGGTGGATATCGAATACACCTATGACAGCAACCGGATCGAAGGTAACACCCTCACCCTGCGGGAGACCGATATTATCATCAACAAAGGCCTGACTGTTGGCGGTAAATCCATGCGGGAACACCTGGAAGCAACCAATCATTACGAGGCAATTCTCTTTATCAAAGATCTTGTTCAACAGAAAAAGGAAATTTCAGAAAGCCTGATAAAGAATGTCCACGCTCTTATTTTAAGGGGAATCGACAGAGAAAATGCCGGGAAATACCGCTCTGTTCCGGTGGCAATATCCGGAAGCAGGCATGTTCCTCCGCAGCCCTGGCAAGTAGCAAAACTGATGGAAGACATGATATTATGGATAAAAAACGAATCCTCTACAATCCATCCTGTCGTTTTCGCAGCAGAAATCCACGAAAGAATAGCAACAATCCACCCTTTTATTGATGGCAACGGCAGAACAGCCCGGTTAATGATGAACCTTGTTCTTCTGCAATACGGCTATACCATAACAAATATTCCGGGTGACACGGAACATCGGCTGGCGTATTATAATGCCCTGGAAAAATGCAATCTTCATGATGACAAGACAGACTTCTCCATCTTAATGGCAGGATATGTGAAAACAAACCTCGACAACATGGTTCACAAACTGGGGAAATAAAATGGATACATTTCAGACGGATGAAAGCGTGCTTTCACCCTCTTTCCCATCGTTCCTCGTTAAAAAAAAGGATTTCTGCCATGAATAACTCTGAACTGCTCATCTATCAAGCCCCTGACGGACAAATTAAAATCGACGTGCGGTTGGAGGATGAAACGGTCTGGCTGACGCAGGCGCATATGGCGGCACTCTTTCAGGTAAAGCCACAGAACATAACCATGCACCTGAAAAACATTTATGCCGAGGGCGAATTATCCAACGAAGCAACGTGTAAAGAATTCTTACAAGTTCAAAACGAGGGTTCACGTCAGGTCAAGCGGAGGCTTAAATTTTACAACCTTGATGCGATTATTTCCGTGGGTTATCGCATTCAATCCCAAGTGGCAACCCAATTCCGCATCTGGGCAACCCAACGGCTGAAAG